>JANXRT010000477.1 GCA_025356735.1 Acetobacteraceae bacterium
TACGGCATCCGCGGCAACCGGGTGCCGTAGCACCTGAAATCGGTGAAATCATTGAAATCGAGATCGACTGGCCGCGCCGGCTTGGCCTGATGCGAATGCACACGGCCCTGCATCTGCTATGCAGTCTCATTCCTGGCGCCGCGGTGACCGGGGGTTCGATCGGATCGGACCGTTCGCGGCTCGACTTCGACCTGCCCGCCGCGCCGGCCAAGGACGAGCTGGAGGCGCGGCTCAACGAGCTGATAATGCAGGATCATGCAGTAGTCTCGTCGTGGGTTGACGAGTCGGTGCTCGACGCCGATCCCGGGCTGGTGCGGACGCTGTCGGCCAAGCCGCCGCGCGGTTCCGGCCGGGTGCGCTTGGTGCGCATCGGGGATCGCCCGGTCGATTTGCAGCCCTGCGGCGGCACCCATGTGGCGAGCACCGCCGAAATCGGCCGAATGATCGTTGCCAAGATCGAGAACAAGGGCCGGCAGAACCGCCGCATCGTCATCGCGCCGGGATGAGGGATACGACATGGAACCGGTGGTAACCACGGCCTGGCTCGCGGGCGAACTCGGAAAATCCGATCTGGCGGTGTTCGATGCGACCAAATACCTGCCGAACGAGAACCGTGACGGACGGGGCGAATTCCTGCGCGCCCACATTCCGGGCGCGCGCTACTTCGACATCGACGAGATCGCAGATCCCGATACCGACCTGCCGCACATGGTGCCGACGCCGGGCCGGTTTGCCCGACTAATCGGCGCGCTCGGCGTCGGCAATGACACAAGGGTCATTTTCTATGATCAGAAGGGCCTGTCCTCGGCGGCGCGCGGATGGTGGATGATGGGTCTTTTCGGTCACGACCAGGCAGCGGTGCTCGATGGTGGGCTGCCGAAATGGATTGCCGACGGAATGCCGGTGGCGAGCGGGCCGGTTCCGGCGCCGGTCGCCGCGACGTTCCGCCCGGATTTCCGTGCCGGCCGGCTGCGCGGGATCGGCGACATCACGGCCAACCTTCGCAACGGCGCCGAACTCGTGCTCGATGCCCGCGCCGCCAGGCGTTTTTCTGGGATCGCGCCGGAGCCTCGCGCCGGGATGCGCGGCGGCCATATTCCCGGGTCACGCAACCTTCCGTTCAACGAGTTGCTGCGGGCGGATCAGACTTTTGCCGACGCGGCCATTTTGCGCGCGCGGTTCGCACAGGCCGGCGTCGATGGCACGCGCCCGGTGGTCACCAGCTGCGGCACCGGCGTCACCGCGGCCATTCTCACCCTTGGGATGCGTCTGGCCGGGCTGCCGGAGGGTGCGCTCTATGATGGTTCGTGGACCGAATATGGCGGCAGGCCGGACACGAAGATCGAGCTGCCTTAGCCTCTGATCAACAGGCCTTGTCGATGCCGGTGCTCATCGTGTTTGGCGGACTACCTGGAACCGGCAAGACGACGCTGGCACGAGCGATCGCGATAGACCGGGCAGCGACCTACCTCCGCATCGACACGATTGAGCAGGCGCTGCAAGCGTCAGGCATGCTTGCCGGCGATGTGGGTCCTGCCGGCTATCTCGCCGCCTATTCGCTCGCGGAAAGCAACTTGCTCCTTGGTCACGCCGTCGTGGCAGAAGGTTGTCGAGCGACATTACGAAAGCTGGGACAGGCCGCCAATCGTCGTCGATACGGCCGCCCGCACGATTTCGGACGCACTCGCTGAGCTGCGCATCAGAATTAATGAGGTTGTGGGCGACAATCCAAGCCGATTGCGATCGTCATGTGTTTAGCCCGTTCAGAAATTCGACAAGGGCGGAATTGACCTCGGCCGGGCGTTCCTGCTGGATCCAGTGTCCGGCACCCTCGATCAGCAGCGTGCGGCGCAGGTCGGTGACGTGGTTCGGCATGTCGGTAAGCGAGTGTTGGCCGTTCGGGCTGGCGATTACCACGTCGCGCGTGCCGGCGATGAAAAGCGCCGGCTGGCGGATTTTTGCTCCCTGCCACGGCGCCAGCAATTCCCAGTTGCGGTCGAGGTTGCGGTAGTAGTTCAGCCCACCGCGAAAGCCGGTGCGGCGATATTCGCCTTCCATGGTCTCCAGATCGGCCGCCGTCAGCCAGGCCGGCAAGGTTTCGGGCTCCAGAGTCAAATCAAGGAAGCCGCCGCCTTTGGGCAGCAGCAGTTCAAGCGTGCGGCCCGGCGGTGCGTCGCCCGAGCCGGAGAAGAGGATGCGGCGCATCGTGGCGGCTACATCGCGCTCCAGCTCGGCCTCCGCGACCCCGGGAGTCTGGAAATACTGCCAGTAGAAGGTCTCGATGCCGATTGCGCGCAGAGCCTCCAGCGGCGCCACCGGACCGCGGGCGCGGTGCGGCACGCTCATCGCCACCACGGCGCGGAAGATGTCGGGCCGCAGCATCGCCGCGGTCCATGCGACGGGCGCGCCCCAGTCGTGGCCGACGATCACCGCCTGAGTTTCGCCAAGTACCGCGACCAGCGCCACCATGTCGCCGACGGTGTGAAGCAGGGTGTAGGCGCCCGCATCCGCAGGCGCGTCGCTGCGCCCAAAGCCGCGCATGTCCGGCGCCACGCAGCGGTAGCCGGCCGCCGCCAGCGCCGGGATTTGGTGGCGCCAGGAATAGGCAAGCTCCGGCCAACCATGGCAGAGCACCACCAGCGGGCCGGTGCCCTGCTCGGTGACCTGCAGGTCGATGCCGTTGACAGGAACATTGTGCTGCATTGCTTCCTCCTGGTTCGCCGCGGTAATCTATACGTCTTCGCCGAGATACACAGCCTTCACCCGCGCATCGGCGCGCACCGCATCGGGGCCGCCGTTGGCGATCAGCGCGCCGCGGTCGAGCACCAGCACGCGGTCGGCGGTGGCGAACACCGCCGCCATGTCGTGCTCGGTGAACAGAATCGCGGTGTTGCGGGCGCGGGCGGTGTCGCGCACCAACGCCATTAGCGCGGCGCGCTCCGACAGGCCCATGCCGGCGGTGGGCTCGTCCATCAGCAGCAGGACCGGATTGTTGACCAGCGCCAAGGCGAGATCGAGCCGCTTCGCGTCGCCATAGGCGAGCGCGCCGGCGCCGGTGTTTGCGACATTGGCAAGGCCGATCTGGTGCAGCAACGCATCGGCCACAGCTTCAGAAAACCGCACGGCTGGCCGATCCATTCGGAACGCCTGACGATGTCCGGCGATGGCCGCAACCTGGACGTTTTCGCGCACCGTCATCGACGCGAAGATGCCTGACGTCTGAAACGTGCGGCCGATGCCAAGCCGCGCGATGCGTGCCGGCGGCAGCCCGGTGATGTCACTGCCGGTAAATCCGACATGTCCGCCATCGGGCCGCAACTGTCCTGACAGCATGTTGAAAAGCGTGGACTTTCCGGCGCCGTTCGGTCCGATCAATGCGACGATCTCGCCGGCGCCGAGTTCGAACGAGACATCGGCCACCGCCGCCAGGCCGTCGAACGATTTCCGCAGGTTCTTGACCACAAGCAGGCTCATCGCCTTGAAAAGCGTGCGGAAGCGCCGGCAATGCCATCCGGAAATACCAGCACGGCAGCCAGGATCACGCCGCCGAGCACCGCCTGCCAATGTTGGGTGGCCAGCAGCAGGACATCGAAAAACCCGGTATAGGCGAGCGCGCCGACCACAGGGCCGGCGACGGTCTCGACCCCGCCGAGCAGCACCATCAGCAGCGCCTCGACCGACTTGCCGACGCTCACATAGGTCGGAAACACGCTGCCCTTGGCGTAGGCGAACGCCGCCCCTGCCAACCCGGCCATGGCGCCCGACATCCCGAACGCGACCAGCCGAAGCGTCGCCACGGGAAGTCCGATCGCCTCCGCCCGGCCGCGATGGTCACGCGCCGCCCGCAGTGCATAGCCGAACGGAGTGAAGATCGCCCAGCGCAGAGCCATGGTTCCGCCCAGGCCGAGCCCCAGGGCCAGCCAGTAGAACGCGAACAGGTCAGCCACGAAGGAATCCGGCCGCAATCCGAGAATGCCGTTGTCGCCGCCGGTCACCGCCACCAGCTGGGATGCCGCCGCCCAGACGATCTGCGCGAAGGCCAGTGTCAGCATCGCCATGTAAACGCCTGAGAGCCGCACCACGAACCAGCCGAAGCCGAGCGCGACAAGGCCGGCGGCGACCGGCGCCAGCAGCAGCCCCGCCACCATCCCGCCGCCGGCGTCGCGTGCCAGCAGCCCGGCCGCGTAGGCGCCGATGCCGAACCAGGCGGCGTGGCCGAAGCTCGGCATTCCCCCCGGCCCCATGGCGAAATGCAGGCTGGCCGCGAACAGGATCGCGATCATCGCCTCGGTCAGCACCGACAGCACGAACGGCCCGACCAGAAAGGGCGCCGCCAGCGCCAGAACCAGCGCCACAGCCGCCAAGCGCCGCGCCGTGGGTGAGGCGGGACGAACAAGCCGCCGGGGATGTGCCGCATCCTCCGCCAAGTCGGATTTCCCGAGCAGCCCGCGCGGACGCACCGCCAGCACCACCGCCATAACGGCGAACACCAGCACCAGCGTGCCCGCCGGCAGCAACACGGCGCCGAACGCTTGCAGCACGCCGATGCCGACGCTGGCCAGGTAGGCGCCCGGCAGGCTGCCCATGCCGCCGACCACCACGACGACAAATGCCTCGACCACTACGGTCAGGTCGATCTGCAGGTTGGCCGAGGCGGACGGCAGCGATATCACGCCGCCAAACCCGGCCAGACCGGTGCCGAGCGCGAACACGGCGGTGAACAGCCGCGCCTCGTTGACCCCAAGTGCCGCCACCATCGCCCGGTTCTCGGTCGCCGCTCGCACCAGCATGC
>JANXRT010000480.1 GCA_025356735.1 Acetobacteraceae bacterium
CGCCACAGCCGGGTGCGGGTGGCAAGGTTGGGCACCTTGAGCTCCAGGCACATCGTCATCCGGCGCAGCACGGCGGGGCCGAGCACGCCGATGTCGTTGGCGGTCCAGAGCACCGGCACCGCCCCGCGCTCGAGCAGCCGATGGATGAACACGCGCGAGCTGGTCACCGGCTCGTCGGCGTTGCGCGACCGGCTGACGAACAGGTCCTCGGCTTCGTCGAACAGCAGCAGGGTGTTGCCGGGCGTGACCAGCTTCTGGGCCAGGCGCAGCCCGCCGAGCCGCTCGTCGCGGTCGGGCTCGCCGCCGAACTCGTCGGCCTCGGCGACCGGGCGCAGCGTGGCGCCGACCTGAGCGGCCAAGGTCGCGGCGAACGAGGTCTTGCCGGTGCCGGGCGGGCCATAAAGCAGGACGTTGATGCCGCTCTCCCGACCGTTCAAGGCCGCGCGCAGCACGGCGGCCGCGATCTCCGCCTCGCGGCCAAGATGGGCGAAGCACTCCCAGGCAAGTGGCTCCGCGGAGCGGGTGCCGAGCAGCTGGCCGTGGAAGTCGTCGGTGGGTGCCACACCCTGACGCAGCAGCGACTTCAACCGCGCCAGCACGTCCAACCCGCCATGGCGGTCGAGCAGCAGCACGCCGCTTGCCAGCAGCTTGGCGCCAAGCGCCAGCCGCCGGTCGACTTCCGCCGGCGGCGTTTGCAGCATCAGCGCGATCAACCCGCCGTCGCGATGCAGGGCATGGTGGCCGCCACGACACTCGCGCAACGCGTTGAACAGTGCTGCCACCGGCTGATCCACCTTGTAGTAGAGGGTCAGCTCGAGAATGCCGGTTTCCACCGCGTCGAGTTCCAGGCTGTGGGCGACCGCCTGGCACCACCGACCCGCCAGCGCTTCCGGCGCGTCCGACAGCGCAGCCTCGGCTTGCACCAGGGCGGTGTCGATCTTGTTCCAGTCGTCAGGAAGGACGCCGGCCTGGCGCGAGCGGCGGAACCTTTCCCCTTCACCCGGGATCACCGCGTCCGACAGGCTGAGCGCAGCTGCGCAATCCACCAGCCACTGTGCCAGCGCTCCCGCTTCCGGGGCACGCCGGTCGATCGCCTGATACACGTTGCGGGCGCAATGCAGTGCAAGCTGCAGGCCTGTTCTGCCGCCTGCAGGCAGATCAGCCAAGGGCGCCAGAACGCGCCGGCGCTCGAAAGGGGTGCTCATACCCGCGGCACCAGGTGCCCGGGCGTTTTGCGGCACAGCGAAACGTCACCCAACCGGCTGCGGCAAAGAGGGCCTGGGCGCTGACAGGCGGATCGTTGGCGAACCGGGTCCACGGCATGATCGCACCTGCGCCAAAGCGGCGCTGATGCAGGTGGAGTGACGGGCCGGCGCCCGTCACGCGGAGCCTGGTTGTCCAGCACGGCAGGCACCGGCTCACCCGCGCGGCGCACTCCCGGGCCGCGAGCCAGGCCGGAAGCGCCGGCGTGAAGGGCGCGAAGCAGAAGGAAAGCCGGCCTGCCCGGCAGGCTTGGGCGGATACGGCGCCGCGCCGCCCCGCGCCCAGCGGAACGGACGACGGCACGGCGGATGGGCACGCACTCGGCTGGGCGGCGAGGGGCTGACATGTAAATGGAATAACCCGGATTAGCCGTTTGTCTACCGGAATGTCGACGCAGATTGCACCGCGGCCAGCCTGCTGCGCCGGAGCCCGCGATCCGAGCCCGCCCAGCCGGCTTGAGCGTCGCCGAACAGGTTTCACCACTCATCGAGCTTGACTTGCCTCAGGCCAATGTGGCGCCGACCGGTCGGATGTAGCGGAACACTATCTGCAGCGATGCCGGCCGCCGTTTGGTGAAGGCGCCGGTCCGTGCGGAATGGCTTTGATCTCGCACATGCCGCCAGCTGGCGCGCATGCGGCGACGGAACTGGCGCCGGATAGGGAAGCTGCACCCTGATGCTCGATCGGCATCCGATCCGCGCCATAGGCGATGCCGCCCTTGAACTCGGGTTGCAGAACACCTTTGCCGGCAAGCAAGCGGCGCATGTGCCGGTTCACCTCCCAACCCACCAGCATCCACGAGATCGAGCCGGACGGAAACTGCCGGCCGTGGCGCTGGCGCAGCGCCGTCAGCACCGAAGCCCGGATGCGCGCTTCATCGGCGGCGTAGGTCGCGCGGATTTCCCGATAGGATCGCCAGGCGGCAAGGTTGACTTCCTTGTCATAGGTTTGGCGCATGTTGAGGAGCGGCAGCTGTGCCGCTTTGCGGATGGCGTTGCGCTGCGTCACGGCCAGAAAGATTGCGCTGTTGTCCATGCCGTGGATCGTCTCACCGATCGCCGAGCGGTCAAGCCATCATTGCCACTCGAACAGGCTCGTCGGCTTGTGCGGGATATCACGCCGGTGCAGATCGCCTGGCGCGCCGCTGTATGGACTAAGCGTGCCGTCCACGTTGAAGGTCCTCAGGCGAGACGGCAGCGGACGTGGCTTGGCATGCCGCGCTCCGCTACCTACTCGACGACGTGCCCCGGGGTCTGCCGGGGCACGATCGTCACACTGCCATTACCCGGTGCGCCCTCGTTGGAAATGCGGCACCCGGAATGCGCGGCATCGCCAGCGCGCGGCTTGCGGCTTCACGCAGGCTGTCGGCCTTGACCTCGACCGTCGGACGACGGGTAGTTCCGCATTGCGTGGCTCTCCTCAGGTGGTGCGGGGCGGATCATTCGGCCGCGCCTGTTGCGGCCGTAAGCGGGGTTTCCAGCCGAACGGCCGAGAACATCCAGCGTTGTGCGCGGATGGTGCTCAGCCAGTCGGCCAGCGAGGGTATGCGGCCGCAATCCTCACGAACGTGCTGCTCGCCCAGGAGGCGGGTGGGTATCTTCTTTCCGTCGCTGTTGGTGAGGGTGGATCCGAACACGCGCTCGGCCTCGAAGATACCTTGGGCGTGATGGCGCAAGGCGCGATGGCGAAAGTCGGTCAGGAACTCCTTGCTGGCGTCAAACCAGTCATGCAGCGCGAGATAATCCTCCGGCTTGCCGCCATGCCTGTGCGCGGACGAGATGGCGTGCTGGTAGGGGTGGCTCATGGCTTGAGCCCCATCAGCTGCAGCAGCATCTGCGCCGGCGTCTTGGCGTTGGGATTCGCCTTCGGCACGCGGCTAAGCGTCTTGCCCGCGCTGTCGAACTGGAACCGGGTGGTGTCGAACTCGACGATGCGGACGTTGACCTCCATCTCGATCGCTTCGCCGTCGAGGGTGAAGGTGATGGTGCCGTTGCCGCCATCGTTGTTATACCAGTCAGGCACATCGTCGGTGTCCGTGAGCAAGCCCTCGGCGATCTCCTTGACGTAATCCGCGAGCAGCAGGCTGTTGTCGCCGAGCGTGACCTTGCAGGTATCAAAGCGGGCGTCGGCGCGGGCATAACAGGAGTCCGGCTCAGCCTTATAGTCGAAGCCAAACTCGGCGCTGACGTCATCGACCGCCCCTTCGTCGCATCCGCCCGAGAAGGTGACGATCAGCGCGGGCAGATCGATCGCGCGCATGGCGTCCCAGAGGAGCTGGACCGTGAGGGGGTTGGCAGGCATGCTGTCGCTCATGGTGAAGTCCTTCTCACGGCTGGCTGACTGGCGGCAGGAACTTGCATCCTGTCAGGAAAACCGATGAAGTCGGTGTTGACGACATCGTCCACGGTCGCTGACGCCGACAAGCGGGCCAACAGCATGGCGGCCGTCCACCTGATGGTGTCGGGAATTTCATAGTCTTCGTAAGTCATATTTTCGCAGCATCCGGTCATCTTAAATCCTCAATGAAAAAGTTATTGGCCGTCATGAAGTCATCGGTGAAATACAGGATGGCGTCTTGTGCCGATAATGCGGCACAACCCCTGGCTTCCACCTTCCGGGTTATAAAGGACACCGGCTTTGCAGCCAAAATTAAAACTTGAGCCGTGGCAACCCTTTTTTATGTTGCCGTTCGACTTCAGGAGGACCCGCACTTAGCTTGGTCGCCTCAAAAAAGCCTGGGCTGCCAACCAGCGCCCTCGGTGCCTGGATGCAGCCGGGTATCCTGACCGGAATGGGGGCGCCACGTCCCACTTCATGCCGTTCAAGCGCAACGCGGATCGCCGGCGTTGCATCTCGCCGGCGGTCAACGTGTTACGAAGTGGCCGGTGTCGCAGGCTTGACTGCACCGGCCCGGCGATCGCACACGGTGGTTGGATCAGGCGGCACTGTCTGGCTGGGCCGCTATGAAGCGAAGCAGGCTGAGCGCTGGAACGAGGTCACCGGCCGGTGTCGCCGACCTCGTTGATTGCCAACGGCCGCGGTCAGGAGTTCAGCCGCGCGCGTCGCGGCGGGCGGCTGGCGGCTTTGGTCATGGCGTCGACGGTATGGGCCAGGATTTCGACCACCAGGCCGTTCAGTTCGGCCGGTTCGCCTCAGTCTGCGCAGCCGCCGACTGAGGCTGTGAGCACATCGGCAAGGTCCCGCGGGATGCGGACATAAACCGAGGGTTCGTCGTCTGCCGCGACCGCCTCCAGGATCGGGCCGAACGGCTGTTCGAAGACCTCCATTGAATGAGCTGAATTGTTCATCATCCAGTCCATTGCTTGATCATGGGTCAGTGGCGTCATCCGATTGCCACCGCCGCCATGGTGGTCAACAAAGGCCACGAAGTACGCGCCGCCGCGCGTCCGGTAAAGCGTAGTGTCGCCAGCGTCAAACCAGACGTTGGCGATTTTGGTGGCGGTGTCGGTTTCATAAAAGCGGCCGTTACAAATGCGACGCATAGTGTCCTCCTGGGTGGGGGTGATCGGTTGGCAGACCCCAGCAATATCGATCTGACCCAGACAAGGTCTATATCTTTTTCCGATCAAGCCGGCGATGACGGATCGTCGGTCATGCCGACCTCCGCCACGGTGGTGCCCGCGTAGATCCTGTTGAGCTTCCGATTGGCGGTGGCATTACGGTGCAGCCGGGCGCACTGACCAGCGTCCCCGCGTTACTCGACGTCGCTGTCGCCGTGTCGGCAGCACGTCGATTGGCGACGGGCTTGGCGTCACCCCGATACCGGCGCGCTACGTCATCGCGATCGGTATCACCCTGCCTACCAGGATCGATCATCGCCCAGCCGCCGTGGCGTTAATCGAGAAGACCGGCGGCGACGTGCTCAACGTCCCCGACAACGATGTCAAAACCGCCAGGGTCGCACCGGCCAGAGCCTTGGCTGGGGCCATGCTGAGAATGTAGTGGACAGACCGGAAATCGGGTGTAGCCATTCTCCTGTGCGCAAATCGTTGGCGGCTGGCGGACCGCGTAGTTGCCGCCCACCTCGTTGCCATCTGACGGTGGAGACGAGGGCTCCTCCAAGCCGGAGATAACGCGCCGGAGCGGTGATATGGCCAGGCGGTTCCGCTTGGTGGCCAACCTGCTGGACCCTGACCCGGAGACGTTTGCTTGCGCATCTTTATCCTGACCGGAGCCGGGCTTTCGGCCGAAAGCGGCCTGGGCACGTTCCGAAACGCGCCTGACGCGCTGTGGGCCGCTACAAGCCACAGGAGCTTGCGACGCCGGAAGCGTTCTCCCGTGACCCAGGGCTCGTGCACGACTTCTACAACATGCGTCGCCGGGCGCTCCTGGCCGCCGAACCGAATGAGGCACACCGGGCGCTGGCGCGGCTGCAACAAGAATTGGACGCGCGTGGCGACACCCTGTTCCTGTGCACGCAGAACGTGGACGACCTGCATGAGCGTGCCGGCTCGACCGATGTCGTTCATATGCACGGTCAGCTTCTGCAGGCACGGTGCACCCGGTGCCGCGCCGTTTCGGAGTGGCGGGCAGACATGGGCACAGCTGTTGCGTGTCCAGCTTGCGCCGGAACGGGCGGGCTTCGCCCTGACGTTGTCTGGTTCGGTGAGCGCCCGATGCACATGCCCACGATCGAGGAGGAACTCGCCAGCGCCGATTTGTTCGTGGCCGTCGGAACCTCGGGATCTGTTTACCCGGCAGCCGGGTTTGTCGGGCAGGCTTGGGAACGGCGGATTTCGAGATGCGAAATCAACCTTGTGCCATCCGACAATGCCAGGCTGTTCGATAGCTGCCGGTATGGACCGGCTACGCAGGCGGTGCCGGCCTGGGTTGACGACATACTAGTACTTCTGCACAGAGGTTTTGACCGTTTGATCGCGACTGCCACGCTCGATCCTACAGCGCCCGGCAGGTCAGCAGGCAAAAGGATGTCGCCATCGGCGTCACGCTTTCGAGGGCGAAGCCGGCGACCGCGAACAGGCGGTCAAACTCGGCCCGGCTGCGCTCCCGGCCGCCGAGCAGGACCAGCATCACCATGTCAAGATGGTCCGTGAAGGCTGGGTCGGGACCGTCGCCGATCACCTGTTCCATCACAAACAGCGTGCCGTGAGGTAGCATGGCGGCGCGGCATGCGCGCAGGATTGCGAGGCAGGACGGGTCCGGCCAGTCGTGCAGCACCTGGGACAGGACATAGGCATCGGCGCCCGACGTGATGCGCTCGAAGAAGCTGCCGGCGTCGGTGCGAAGCCTGCTGGCGAGTGCGTCGCCCGCGCCATGCATTGCGCCGATCACCCGCTCGGTGTCGAAAACGGTGCCGACGAGATGCGGATTGCGGACGAGGACCTCGCGCAGGAAGCCGCCGCCGCCGCCGCCCACATCGACAACGTGCGCGAAGCCCGACCAATCGATCGCCGCGGCGTGGATCGCATACCGTAGCGGCTGGGCGATGAACGCATCGAACACCGCGCCGTCGTCGGAATGCTTGGCCATGTGATCAAAAAACGCGGCGCCGTTGGCATGCTGGAACCCGGGCTGCGCGGTGCGGACGCTGTAATCGAGGTGGTCCCACGCCGCGCGCAGGCAGTCCAGCCCCCAGTACAGCGCCATCGGCCGGCACGACACCGTGGCGTCCGAGCGCAATGTCTCGCCCAGTGGTGCTAGCCGCCAGGGAGCGTCCTCGCCGTCGCCGTCGCGCGCGAACAGGCCCTGGCTCGCCAGCGCGCGCATCAAACGGAACAGCGCGTCAGAGTCCGTGCCGGTCATCGCCGCGAGTTCGCAGCTCGTGCGTGGTGCGGCGGCCAGCAGGTCCGCGAGACCGAGCTCGGCGGCAAGCTGGATCATCCGCGCGCGATGACCGGCGAGAATCATGTCGCGCATCGTGGCCGCATGATTCACGTCCGGCGCACCCCGTAGAATTGCGGGAATCGCTGCGGGAGGTCGGCGAGATCGCGGCGGAAGGCGGTCGGCTGGAAATACTCACCCATCGGCGCGTAGGGCACGTCCTGCCAAAGCTGCATCTGCAGCTCCCGGCAGACGCGCCGCTCGGCCGCCAGGTCTGCCGCATCAAGCCACGCGGTGCGCAGTGATTCGATGCACGGACTTGTCGGCCATCCGTCGAATGCGGCCGCGCCGTCGGCGCGGATCATCGTGTTGCCGTAGGGATTGATGTTGTAAGCACCATCGGTGAGCGTGAAGAACGCGTTCCACCCACCTTGATCCGGTGTCGCCTTGCTCATGCGGCGGCGCACGACGCTGCCAAAATCCATCTCCTGGAGATCAATCCGCATCCCGGCGCGCCGCAACTGCTCGGCGCCGACGACCGAGAGTGCGTGCATGTCGGCGATGTCGGTCGGCGCAATCACGACGATCTTCTCGCCGCCGTAGCCCGCCGCTTTCAGCGCGTCGCGCGCGCGGGCTGGGTCCGGGCGAGCAACCACCTCGTTGCCGGCATCGTTCGCCAGTGGCGCTTCAACGCCGAACAGCCCAACGCCGTCGTGCCAGTGCGCCTTGTCGGTTCCGGCAATGGCGGTCATCGCCTCCGCTTGGTCGATGGCGCCAAGTACGGCCCGGCGCACCCCCGGGTTGTCGAACGGAGGATGGAGGTGATTGAAGCGCAGGACGCCGATAGCGGTCCCGTACTCGGCCTGCACCCGCACGTTCCTGTCGCGGGCGAGTTGCGGCACGAGATCCCAGGGCGGCAGCTCCCACCAGTCGATCTCGCCCGTGCGGAGCGCCGCGGCGGTGGTTGCGGCGTCGGGCATCGTAAGCCACTGCACGCGATCGAAATACGCGACCTTGGGTCCGGCGGTGTAGCCGAGGGCGCCGTCCTGACGCGAAACATACGCCGCGAACCTCTCGTAGACCACCCGCGCGCCGCTGAGCCGCTCGCCGGGGAGGAAGCGGTACGGGCCGCTGCCGATCATCTCGGTGACTTGCTTGGATCCCGGCGTTGTCGCCAAGCGCTCTGGCATGATCGCTGGCACATTTCCGGAGACCCCGGCCAGGGCGTCTGGCAAATGCGGGAACGGCCGGCGAAGTCTGAACCGGATCGTCGCGTCCGTCGGTGCGGATAGCTCGGCGGTCGCATCCATGAGCGCGGCGGCGAAGCCGTTGCGCTCGGCAAAGCGCCGGATGCTCGCCACCGCGTCGCGCGTGAGCACCTTCTCGCCGTCGTGGAAGCGCAGCCCATCGCGCAGCGTCAGCGTCCACACCAGGCCGTCGTTCTCGATCTGATGGCCTGCCAGCATTTGCGGCCGAGCGGCAAAGGCGGCATCGAGGCCGTATAACGTGTCGAACACGAGATAGGCGTGATTGCGGGTGGGCCGCGCTGAGGTGAAGACCGGGTCCAGCACGGGGAGATCGGAAGTGGGGACGAACGTGAGTGTACGCTCCCCGGCCGCACGCGCCAGCCTCGGTGCGGCCAGGGCCACGCTACCCAATGCCGTGCCGCCAATTGCTTTGAGAACGTCCCGCCTGTGCATGATGGTCTCCCATGCTGGACAAATGCCGATGTCATCAGTATCTTGATCGTCGATATAATGAATGTCAATATAATGATGAAAGTGCCACCACTATGGGTCCGCCTCCTGCTCGACGACGCCGAGGTGT
>JANXRT010000502.1 GCA_025356735.1 Acetobacteraceae bacterium
GCCTTGCCAGAGTTGAGGTTTCGCTTGTTGCTATTATCCGACAACCGAGAAACTAACCCTGCCGCGGCCGATCGGGCTCCACCCGAGGTCAGCGTCGTCATCCCCGCCTACAGGGCGGAGGCTACGATCCACAGGGCGCTCGCCTCCGTCGCCAGCCAGACCTGTGGCCGGATCGAGGTCATCGTCGTCGATGACGCCAGCCGGGACCATACCGCGGCGCGTGCCTGCGCCATCTTGCAAGCCTCCGGCCTGCCCCATGCGGTCGTTCAGATGCGGAAGAACTCCGGGCCGTCGCTGGCGCGCAACGTCGGCGTCTCGCTCGCGCGCGGAAAGTATGTCGCGTTCCTGGATGCCGACGACACCTGGATGCCGAGCAAGCTGGCGCAGCAGGTGCAGCTGATGGACCGCCATCCGGAAGTCACCCTGTGCGGCTGCAAGGTCGAGCTGTTCAACCAGGACGGCAGCTCGCTTGGGCTGCTTTCCCGGGATGTGCCCAGCTTCCTGGCCGATGGCTGGAAGCATCTGCTGTGGAACCCGTTCATCCATACGTCGGCCGTGCTGGTGCGCCGGCTGGATCTCGGCATCCGCCCGTTCGACCGCCGGCTGCGTGTGGCCGAGGATCGCGATCTCTGGATCAGGCTCGCCTCCAACGGCACCGTCGCGATGGTGCAGCAGGTGCTGACGCACAAGCTCGAATCGCCGGCCAGCTTCATGTCCAGCAACCGCATGCTGATCGCGTCCGATACAAGGCGAATGATCGACTCCCATGTCGGCGCCATGCGGCAGTACCTGACCTGGCGCGAGAGGAAGGCGGTCTATGGCTCGCTCCACTCGCAGATCGGCAAGGGCCTGGCGCCGCAGCCCGGCCGCTACATCAGCAGCCTGCGCCACCTGGCGATGGCGATTGCCGCCGGGTTCAACGTGTTCGACAATGTCCGGGTCGTGGTCCTGTCGATCCCCGCCATGCGCGCCGCGCGCTCGTTGATTCGGCGCCCATCATCCATCGCCGGCTGAGCCGCCGATGCGCGCCGCGGCCCAGACCGAGGATTACGCCGGCGTTTTTCCGCTGGCCGATACCGGCGCCCTGGGCCGCCCGCATCTATGCGTCCTGGTCGATGCGGAAGAGGATCACGACCGCACCCGTCCATTCTCCCGCGGCAACACCGACACCGGCGCATTCCACCATGTCGGCCGGGCGCAGGCTCTGTTCGAGAGCCACGGCGTGCGGCCATGCTATCTCGCCACCTATCCGATCGTCACGGATGATGCCGCCGCCGGGTTGCTGCGCGCCTGGCTCGATGCGCGAAGCTGCACGGTCGGCGCCCATCTGCATCCGTGGGTGACGCCGCCCGACGAGGAGGTCGCCTGCCTGCGCAACTCGTATCCGTGCAACCTTCCCGAGGAGTTGGAGCAGCGCAAGCTTCAGCTGCTGTCGGCGGCCATCGCCGAGCGTCTTGGCGAGGTGCCGCGGGTTTACAAGGCGGGACGCTGCGGCATTCGTTTCGAACGCCGCGAGATGCTGTCCGATCTCGGCTTCGAGGTCGATGCCAGCGTGCAGCCGGCGCAGGACTTCTCCGGCATGGGCGGAGGGCCTAACTTCCTTGGCTGCCCGTCGCAGCCGTTCTGGTCCAACGAGAGCCGCCGCCTGCTGCACCTGCCGTTGACCGACGGGCTAATCGGGCCGGCCGAGGAACCCGTCGCCCGGACTCGGGGCGATCGGTTCACCGATCCGGCCAGGGGCGCCCGGGCGCCGGGCCTGCTGTCGCGTCTCCGATCCCTGGAGCCGCCATGGCGCGGCCCCGCGACAAGCGGCGACGCACGCCGGCACGTGGCCAGGCTTGCCGCCAAGGGTCAGGCCGTGTTCACGCTGTCCCTGCGCAGCACGGACTTCATTCCCGGCTGCACGCCATACGCGCACAAGACGATCGAGGTGGAAAACCTGCTGGCGCGACTCGACGCGTTCCTGGCGTTCTTTCTGCACGAGCTTCGCGGAATTTCGGCGACGCCCCTGGAAATACGGCGGGCCCTGGCACCTTAAAGGATGCGCCCCGTGGCGCATCCCAATGCTTGAAGGTGGGGCGGAGTTAGGGGCCGAGCCCCATACTTCCTTATATCGGCTTAGATGATCGCCGCGACAGAAGCCGTCTTAACCTTGCCGCGAGCCGACCAAACACCTCCGCGCGTTCCGTCGCGGAAAAATACCACGGCACGGACAGGGCGCCGAACAGCGCCAGCCAGGCGAAATCCAGCAGCACCTGGCCTATTTCGGTTTCCACCGAAATCGCGTGGCGGGAGAGCAGGATGGCGGTGGCCAGCAGCAGAAGCATCAGCGCGGCGAACGGGTGGGTCGGGATCTGGTGCTCTCGGGCGGCGTCGATCCAGAACACGGCCATGTACACGGTCCAGGTGACAAGCGTCGCGAAGGCGGCGCCGTAGAGCCCGAGCCAGGGAATGAGCGCGAAGTTCAGCGCGGTGTTGAGCACCGCGCCGGCGAAGACGAGGCGCCCGATCCGCGCGGTGCGCTTGTTGATCAGCAGCAGGTTGCGAAAGAAGTCGCCAACGTCGCGAAGCACGTAGGCCAGCACCAGAAGCGGCAGCAGCAGCACCGGCGGATAGAACGTCGGCGGCACCATGACGTGGAACAGCTGCGGGGCCGCGAGACAAAGGGCAAGGCCGGCCGAGCATTCGGCGAAGATCAGGTATTTGGCGATGTGGCCGAACTGCTCGCGCCAGCCCGCCAGCCCGACATGGCGGTAGAAGTTGACGTTCCAGCTCTTGCCGAACGAGTCGCTGACCAGGACGCTGACCAGGAAGGCGAACCGATAGGCCAGCGCATAGCGGCCGAGATCGGCCAGCGAGACCTCGGCGGTGAGAAAGAAGCGGTCCGAGAAATGGATCGAGAAGAACGAGATGCTGGCGATGCTGAGCGGCAGGCCGAGTCGGAAGAATGGGCGAACCAGGCTCCGGCGCCAATTCCAACCGACCGCCCGGAAGGCGCGCCACAGCAGGTACAGTGAACCCAGCCCGGTCACGATCAGCTTGCTGGAGACGAAGCCCCAGACGCCGGCGCCGAGATAGCCGATGAACCAGATATTCAGACTCAGCGTCAGCAAAAGCCCGATCATGGAATAAAAGAAGAAGAACCGGGCATGCTCGCGGATGCGCTCATAGACCAGGATCACCTCGACCAGGTTCGAGAAGAACATCGCGGCGAACGCCGCCTGCAGCAGCGGCGTGTTGTCCGCCGAGTGCAGGATGGCCTGGGCCAGTGGCGGCGCCATCAGGACGGCGCCCACCGCGACCAGCGCGCTGACCAGGGCCGTGGCGATCAGCCCGGTGGAAACCACCTCGTTCTTCTGACCGATGGTCGTCTGGTCGTGATAGAGCCGCGTCATCACGGTGCCGATGCTCTGCATCCCGAACGCGATCGCGACAACCTGGGTGCTGAGTTCGATCAGCTCGATGATGCCGTACTGGCTCGGCGACAGAAACCGGGCGTAGATTGGAATGGCCAGGAAGCCGACGATTCGGCTGGCCAGGTTGCCGAGCAGATAGACGGCGGAATTCTTGAACAGCCCGCCAAGCCCATGGCCGGGCGGCGCCGTCGCGGCTTCGGCCTCCGCCATCAAATGGGTTCGTGCGTCATCGGAAGCCTAATTGAAATGGGTCGCCGACTTGATAGCAGGTTGCGAGACCGGCCGCCAAGGAAAGCGCGGCCTTATTGGGCTGCCGTCAACTGCCGGCGCAGCGTCTTCAGGCTGCCGCCCATCTTGACCGAGCCTGGCAACGGATGGCCGACGATATCCTCGGCCAGGCAGGCGACGTCGAGCAGGCGTTCGAGGTCGATGCCGGTCTTGATGCCCATTTCCTCGCAGAGGAAGACAAGATCCTCAGTGCAGACGTTGCCGGCGGCTCCCTTGTGGGCCGCGAATGGGCAGCCGCCGAGGCCGGCCACGGTGCTGTCGAAGATGTCCACGCCCATCTG
Organism: Acetobacteraceae bacterium; assembly: GCA_025356735.1. Classification (GTDB taxonomy): domain Bacteria; phylum Pseudomonadota; class Alphaproteobacteria; order Acetobacterales; family Acetobacteraceae; genus PALSA-911. The sequence continues at coordinate 3,986 of JANXRT010000502.1, forward strand.
CAGCCCGGCATAGGCGTTGGCGATGCCCATGCCGCGGGTGTCGTGCAGGTGCAATGCGATGCGCTTGTCCGGCCAGCGCTCGCGCACCCGCCCGACCAGCCTTGTCACCGCGACCGGCGTCGCCCAGGCCATGGTGTCGGCGAGCGACAGGATTTTTATGTCGATCCCACATTCCGCGGCCACGTCGAGCATCTGCCGGATCAGGCCGAGCACCGTGTCGTGCGAAATATCGCCCTCGAAATTGCAGCCGAACGCCGCCATGATCGAGCCGCGCCCGACCGGCACGCCCTTCGCCACGAATTCGGCGATCATCTCCGGCTGGGCCGCCAGGTTCTCCGCCATCGACCTCTGCTGGTTGCGCGCCAAAAACTTCGCCGACGCGCACAGCGACAGCGATCCCCGTATGTCGAGCCCATCGAAGCCGAGCGCGCGCCGGAATCCCTTGGCGTTCAGCCACAGCGGCGAATAATGCACGCCGGGACGGCGCCGGAAGCCGCGCACCACCGCATCCGCATCGGCCCAGCCCGGCACCCGGCTGGGATTGACGAACGAGGCAACCTGGATGTGCGACACCCCGGTCTCGGACAGCGCGTCGATCAGCTCGATCTTCCGCGCCGTCGGAATCACGCCTTTCTCGAACTGAAAACCCTCGCGCGGACCTTCCTCGTTGATCTGCACGAATGTCGGGAAATCGGCCATGGCGAGCCTCCATCTTCGGCGCAGGCTAGAAACCGTGCCGGAACGCGTCAATCATCCTGGCCAGGCTGCCGGATCAAGGGCACCAGCAGCCCGGTCACCCGCCTTGCCATCGTACTCGCCTGCGCCTGAGTGACCACTGCTCCGTCCGTCCCATCCAGCCTCCCATCGACCAGCAGGCAGGCCAGCCCGTGCACGATCGACCAGGCGGCGAGTGTCAGGTCGGCACGCGCCGCCTCGTCCTGCGGCAGGATCGCGGCCACCGCAGCTTCGAGCACCGCATACGCCGCGGCGCCCGCCTGCCGCAAGCTGGCCATGGACCCGGCCTCGGTGATCACCGGCCCGAACATCAGTCGGAACAGCGCCGGTTGCCGCCAGGCGAACGCGACGTAGGCGACGCCTTGGGCGATAAGCCCGTTGCGCGGGTCGGCCTCCAAACGGGTGGCGACCGCCAGCTCGGCGGCGAAATTCTCGAAGCCGACGGCGGCGACAGCGGACAGCAACGCGTCCTTGTCGGCAAAATGGCGATACGGCGCCATCGCCGACACCCCCGCCAGCCGTGCGGCCTGGCGCAGCGACACGCCAGCCGGTCCGAACTCGCGCACCAGGTCGCCCGCCGCCGCCACCAGCGCGGAGCGCAGGTCGCCATGATGGTAGTTCTTCAATGTTGACATCGTAAGCTACCAGCCATATGTTTACGTTATATACATAAGGGCAGAAGCAAATGGAAGCCAAAGATCCCGTCCGACGCTCGGTCGATCTCTCCGCCTATCCCGAGCTTGTGGTGATCTATCTCGGCATGCGCATCGACCGCTTGCGCGGCGTCGCGACAGTACTCGGCATCGGCCCGAAAATCTCCTCGGTCGGCGCGGCAAAACCCGACGGCCTACTGGCGCACGAGACCATGCTCTACAGCCTGCGCCATGTTGGCTTCCGCCAGTACTGGCGCGACCTCGAATCGCTGGAGGTCTTCACCCGCAGCGAGCCCCACCGGCAATGGTGGTCGGGCTTCAACCGCGACAACGGCGGCACCGGCTTCTGGCACGAGACCTACCGGCGGCAGGGCGGCATGGAGGCGATCTACATCAACATGCCCAATATCGGCTTTTCGAAGTTCGCCCCGGCGCTGTCGCCGCAAGGGCCGTTCATGACCGCCCGCGGCCGCATCGCCGCCTAACGCCCTTGCCACACCGGCTTGCGCTTCTCGCTGAACGCCAGCACGCCCTCACGCCGGTCTTCGGTGGTCACCAGCCGGTTATAGGCCTCGATCTCGAACGCCAGCCCGGTTCGCAGGTCGGCCTGCATGCCGTGGCGTATGGCCTTCTTGGCCTGGCGGATGGCAAGCGGCGCGTTGGCGGCGATCCGCTCGGCCGTAGCCAGCGCTGCGTCCCGTAGCTCGTCCGGCTCGGTCACCTGGTTGAGGATGCCCCAATCCAGCGCCTGTTCGGCCGAAATCGGCGCGCCGGTGAAGATGAATTCGCGCGCCCGCCGCTCGCCCATCGCGCGCGGCGCCAGCTGCGTGCCGCCGCCGCCGGGCATGATTCCGACCGTGACCTCGGTCAGCGCGAACCGCGCGCCGCGCACCGCATAGGCGAAGTCGCAGGCGAGAACGGTTTCGGTGCCGCCGCCATAGGCGTGACCGTTGACCGCCGCCAGGATCGGCACCGGCAGATCGAGCAAGGCGTCGCGTCCGCGCTCGAAAATCTCGTGCTGGTGCTGCCACTGCGCGTCCGTCATGCCTTTACGCGATTTAAGGTCGCCGCCGGCCGAGAATATCCTGTCGCCTGCGCCGGTCAGCACGATGCACCGCGTCTCACCAGCATCGGCGATCAGTCCGGTCCAGAGCGCCAGCATCTCCTCGCCCATCTTCGTGTTCTTGGCGTTGCCGACCTCCGGCCGGTTCATCGTCACCAGCAGCACGTGCGGGCGAACCGTCTCGACCAGGATGGTTTCGAAGCTCATGCCTTCTCGCGAACCAGCAGCTTCGGATACGGCCCGTCCTCGACGGCATAGTCAGCCAGCAGCATTTCCCGCAGCGTCCGGCGAACAATTTTTCCTTGCGCGTTGCGCGGCAACTCCGGCACGGCGACGAATGCGCGCGGGTGCTTGTACCGCGCCAATTCCGCGACCGCGGCGCGTGCCCGGTCCGGCCATTCGGGATCGTCGGTCTCGGCGACGGCGACGATGATCTCGCCCCAGTAGTCGGACGCCAATGAAACGATCGCCACCGCCCGCGTGCCGGCGGTGCCCGACAGGCAGCGCTCGATCTCGTCGGGATGGATCTTGTAGCCGCCGGACTTGATAACGTCCGCCACCCGCCCGACCAGATGCAGCCGCCCCCGCACATCGATCCGGCCATAGTCTCCGGTGGCATGGAAACCATCTTCGGGCAGGGGGTGAAAGCCGGACGCGTCGATATGGCCGGACGACATGTGGCGGCCGCGCAGATGCACTTCGCCGATTTCCCCACGCGCCAAAGCCACGCCTCCCTCGTCGCGGATGTCGATCTCGACGCCGGTGCCGGGAAACCCGACGCAGACGCCTTCGTCGGCAACCGGCGCGCCATAGTATTCATCGGTCTCAGCCGGTGACAACGTGGCGATCGGGTTGGTGATCTCCGACTTGCCGTAGGTCACGCGGATCACCGGTCCGAACATTTCTCTCGCCCTCGCATACAGGCCCGGCAGCAAGGGCGCGGTGCCGCAGAAGATGGTGCGGATACCCTCGACCCGGCGGCCCTCGGCGGCCGAAAGTATCTTCGCCAGCACAGTCGGCGGGGCAAAGATGTGGTCGACCTTTCCGCCATCCAGCGCCGCCCAGACCGCGCCCGTATCGACCCCGTCCAGCAGCAGCGCCGCCGCTCCCCGGTCGTTGAACGCCTGCGTCAGGATGCCGGCGCCATGCCCGAACGGCGTCATCAGAAGCACGCAGCTTCCCGGCCCCGGCATGTGGGTGAAGCTCGCGCGCTGGAGTAAATTAGCGATCCAGCGCGCGCCATGCGTCGTCACGATCGCCTTCGGCCGCCCCGTGGTGCCCGAGGTGAAGCTGATCCGCCCTATTGCCCCAGCCGGCACCGGCGCCAGCCCGGCAAGGTCGCCCGAGTCGGGCACATCCTCGACCGCGATCACCTCGCAGCCCAGGGCCGAAAAACTTTCCGCCTGGGCACGCGTCGTGACGACCAGCTTCGCGCCCGAAAGATCGAGCGAGTAGCGCCGCTCCGCCTCGCTCATCGCCGCATTCAGCGGCGTGTCGGCCATGCCCGCGATGCGCAACCCGACCGTCGCCCAAACCGCCGGCAGCGAGTTCCGCAGGGACGACGCGACCGGAGTGCCAGGCGCCAGGCCCCGTTCCAGCAGCATCCTGGCCAATGCCGCGGCACGCCCGGCCATGCAAGCGAACGTCAGCTCTTGGATGCCGTCGCTGACGCAGGTTCGAAATGCGAACTCGCCCGCGACCGCTTCAAGGTCGCTCGCCCAGGGAATCCTATCCAGCATCAGGTTTCGCCATTTATCAGGATTCATCCACCACCGGATTGCGCAGTACGCCGATGCCGGAAATCTCGACCTCCACCACGTCACCATGCTTCATCCACAGCGGCGGCGTCCGATACGCCCCAACCCCGCCGGTGGTGCCGGTCACGATCACATCGCCCGGCATCAATTCGGTGAAGGTCGAGCAGTAGGCGATCAGGCTCGGCACGTCGAAGCACAGATCGTCGATCGTCGCGCGCTGCACCTCCTGCCCGTTCAGCCGCGTCAGCAGCGTCTGCTGGGTGATGTCGCCCGCCTCCTCCGGCGTCACGATCCACGGCCCGAACCCGCCGGTCGCGGGGAAGTTCTTGCCCGGCGTGAACTGCGTCGAGTGCCGCTGCCACTCCCGCACCGAGCCGTCGTTGTAGCAACTATATCCGGCGATCACCCCCAGCGCGCGATCCCTCGGCACGTGCCGGCAACGCTGGCCAATGATCACCGCCATCTCGCCCTCGAAATCCAGCGTCTCCGATGCTTTCGGCCGCACGATGGCCCCGCCATGCCCGACCTGCGTGTTGGCGAACCGCGTAAAGACGATCGGCTGCTTCGGCGGCTCCCGCCCGCCCTCCAGGATATGGCTGGTGTAGTTCAGCCCGATGCAAAGGATCTTGTCCGGGTTCGGTATCGGCGGCAGCAGAACAACATCTTCAAGCTGAAAGCGGGCTGGCCCCGCCGCCATGTCGGCCAGCGACGCCGTCGCCCAAAGCGCATCGCGCAGGCTCGCCGCACAATGACCGAGATCGACGATGCCGGCGTCCTTGGCGATGCCCCAGCTCGCCTCGCCGTTCGGTCGGCGGAAGCTCACGAGTTTCATGGATGGACACCCCCGGTTGCGTGGCGTCTATGCTATGGCCCAGCACGGGACGCCGGCAAGCAGTCCCACCAGGGTAGGCAAACATGAACAAGATCGTCGGCTCCGGCGACTACCGCTACGAATGCATCGAGAACTGGGGCCGGCTGCCCGACGGCTGGTCGTTCAAGGAAATCGGCGCCGTCGGCACCGACGCCCGCGACAACGTCTATGTCTTCAACCGCGGCGAGCACCCGATGATCGTCTTCGACCGCGAAGGCCGCTTCCTTCGCTCCTGGGGCGAGGGCGTCTTCCCCCGCGCCCACGGCATCTTCATGGCGCCCGACGACACCATCTGGCTGACCGACGACGGCGACCATTCCGTCCGCCAATGCACTCTCGACGGCAAGATCCTGCTCACCCTCGGCACGCCCGGAACACCCGCGCCCTTCATGAGCGGCCAGCCCTTCCACCGCTGCACCCACACCGCGATGTCGCCCTCCGGCGACGTCTACGTCTCCGACGGCTACGGCAACGCCAGCGTCCACAAGTTCGACCCGGAAGGCCGGCATCTGCTGTCCTGGGGCACCTCCGGCACCGGCCCGGGCGAGTTCAACCTGGTCCACAACGTTGTCTGCGACGACGATGGCTGGGTCTATGTCGCCGACCGCGAGAACCACCGCATCCAGGTCTTCGACGGCAACGGCAAATACGAAACCCAGTGGAACGGCCTGCACCGCCCCTGCGCGCTGTTCATGACCCGCGGCAAATGCCCGTTGTGCTACGTCGGCGAACTCGGCCCCGGCATGCCGGTCAACCGCCTCTACCCCAACCTCGGCGCCCGCGTCTCGATCCTCGA
>JANXRT010000508.1 GCA_025356735.1 Acetobacteraceae bacterium
CAACGCCTGCCAGGCGCGGCCGTAATCGGCGACATAGAGCGCCACCACGTCGCGCTCCAGCGTCTGCATCTGGCCGGCGGTGGCGCCGACCGCCGCCTGCGGGCCGAGCACCCAGCTTTCGCTGGCGGCCGAAAGGGCTGCCTTCGGCAGGGCCGGCAGCAGCACCTTGTGGAAGCCGTCGATGGTGAGGAAGCCGTCGATCCCGTCGGTCAGCGGCTTGCCGGAGGCGCGCACGAACAGCCGCGCGCCCGAGGCACCGGCGGCCTGCGCCGGGGTCCAGGCCGGCAGGTGCTGCGCCGCCGCGGAACGCGCGATCGAGTTGTAGACGCGCTGCGCCAGGGTGATGCGGCTGAAGGCGCGGCGGGCATCCTCGATCAGCTTGCCGTCGAGCGGCACGTTGGGCAGCGGCGACTGCAAAAGCGCGTCGAGATGCTGCAGCAGGTTTTCGCGGGCGGGCGCGTTGACGGCGCCGGGATAGGTATGCGCCCAGTCCGCTGCCATCCAGGCATGGATGCCGTCGCGGTCGAGCGGCCCCTGGTTGCCGAGCATGAGGTATACCCGCGTGGCCTCGTAGGCGAAGGCCGGCTGCTCGAGGTTGCCGCGCAGCTGCTGCTCGATGCGCAGGATCATCCGCGGCAGCAGCATGCGCTCCAGCGCGTGGCGGTAGGTGCCCTGCGCCGCGGTGCCGAGTTTCTCCTCCTGGGACAGGATGCCGGATGTTCTGGCGGCGGGGTCGTCGCCGAACGGCAGCGCGCGGGCCTGGTCGAGCATGGGCTGGACGCGGCCGAGGTCCGGGTCGGCGACCGGGTCGAGCCTGATGTCGGAAACATTCCTCTCGTAGCCGGCGAGGGCGGTTTCCGATGCATCGATGTCGCGTGTGGCGCCGGCGCGGGAGAAAAGCAGCCCGGCGCCGAGGCCGAGCGTCAGCAATGCCGCCAGCGCGAAACCGCCTGCCCGGATGAAAGTGGCGCGCCGGGCGGCGCCCGGGCGGCGCGAGACCAGCATCGCCTCGTTGAAGACGACGTCGCCGAGCAGCCGGCCGAGGAAGTAGCTGCGGCCCTGCTGCGGGCGGAGCGATGGCGCGCGGCGCTGATCGACGCCGAAGCTGCGCGCCAGCACGCCGGTCAGCCGATCGATTGGCGTGCCCTCCTGGGTGCCGGAGGTGAAGTAGGCGCCGCGCAGCCAGGGTGCCGGATCGAGCCGCGAGCCGCCGAAGGTTTCGCTGAGAAATACGGTCAGCGGCGCTTCCAGGCTGGCCAGTTGGGCCGGGAAGCCGGCAATGGCGGAGCGGCGCTCGGGGCTGCGCTCGGCCTGCAGCCGCTCCAGCAGCCAGCCATCGATCCGCGCCGTGAGGCTTTTGAATTCGGCGGCGAACCCGCCGACCACGCCGGTCTCGCCGGATTCGACCGGGAAGGTGACGCCCCAGACCTGGGCGCGCCTGTCGCGGTCGAGATCGGAGAAGAATTCGGAGAAGCCGGAGATCAGGTCCGCCTTGGTGAACAGCGCATAGACGGGCAGCCGGGCGCCGAGGCGGTCGGTGAGTTCCTTGATGCGGCGACGGATGGCACGCGCATGGGCCGAGCGCTCGGCTGCGGGGGCGCCGGCGATCTCGTCCAGCCCGATCGCCACGATGACGCCGTTGAGCGGCTGGCGCTCGCGGGTGCGGGCGAGCAGGTCGAGGAACGCGGCCCACCCGGCGCTGTCCACGCCGGCGTCGCTGTCCTGCGTCGTGTAGCGGCCGGCGGTGTCGATCAGCACCGCCTGGTCGGTGAACATCCATTCGCACAGGCGGGTGCCGCCGATGCCCGCCACCACCGGTTGGCCGAGCTCGGCGGCGAGCGGGAACTGCAGGCCGGAGTTGAGCAGCGCCGTGGTCTTGCCGGCGCCGGGCGGGCCGATGATGACGTACCAGGGCTGCTCGTAGAGGTAGCCGCGCGTGCCTCGCGCCTTCTTCAGCAGCCCCAACGCCGTGAGCAGCTTGGCGCGGACGGCCGCGACCTCCTCGCCGGACGCGGCGAGGCTGGCCTGCTCGCGCGAATCGATTTCCGTCAGCCCGCGCTCCAGGGTCGTTTCAGCTTTGACGCGGCGGCGGTCGAGCCAGAAGTTGGTCCCGCCCCAGATCGCCAGCAGCACCGCGATGAGGACGGCGCGAAGCCAGATCGGCTCGAACACTGAAAGGAATGGCGCGAAGAACCAGATCAGCGCGGCGAGCAGCGCCACCCCGAGAAAGCTCCACAGCCAGCGCGATTTTAAGACGCGCAAGCTAGTGGTCCGATGCCAACGGGCACTTCAGCCCGTTGGCTGAATCGGCCCACAAGATCACGCTGGTGCTCTGACGCATGCTGAACCATCCAATTGTGTCGGAGCACTAGGCACTCCGCCGCAACACGACCTCGATGCGGCGGTTCTCGTCGCGTCCGGCGGCGGTCGCATTGGCGGCGATCGGCTCGGCGTCGGCACGGCCCTCGGCGGTGGTGCGCTTGGCGTCGTTCAGGGTGCGCAGCATGACCGTGTTGGCGGCCTGGGCGCGGGCTAGCGACAGCGCGAAGTTGGACGGGAACTGCACCGTGGCGACCGGCTGGTTGTCGGTGTGGCCGACCACGGTGATGCGGCCCGGCTCGTCACGCAAAGCGGTGCCGACACGCTCTAGTATCCCCGCGAAATGCGGATCCACGGTGGCGCGGCCGGAGGCGAAGATGCCGCGGTTGCGAATGCGCACGATCGGCATCTCCTCCGTGCCGAGCACGGCGACGAGGCCCTGCTCGATCTCGGGCGCCAGGAATTTTCGAAGTTTGTCCAGGGTGGCGGATAGTTGCGGCGGCGGGGGCGGCGGCGGGCGCACCGGCTGGGCGCGCGCGATCGCCGGCATCTGGGTGGGTGCCGCCGCCAGCATGCGGTTGAACAGCTCGTCGGAGCGCGCGTTGAGCGACATCGAGAACCAGGCGAACATCCCGCCAACCACGGCCAGGCCGGCGGCGCCGGCGACCCAGACCGGCAGCCGCGCGCGGGCCGGCTTGTACGGCGCGGAAACGCCCTGCCAGTGCGGCGACAGGGCTGGCTCGGCTGCCGGGCGTTGGCGGACGATCAGGCTGTAGAGGTCCTCGCGCACCCGGTCGAGCTGGGCGGGGCCCTGCGGCGACAGGCGATAACGGCCCTGGAAGCCGAGCGACAGGCACAGATACATCAGTTCCAGCACCGGCAGCATCGGCCCGGGGTTCTGCTGCGCCTGCGACAGGATGACGAAGAAATGCTCGCCTGCCCGGGTTTCCTGGTGGAAGGTCGCGACCAGCGAGCGCTGCGCCCAGGCACCGGCGCTGCCCCATGGGGTGTTGAGCACGACGTCGTCCAGCGCGGCGCAGAGGGAGTAATGGGCCGGGCGGAGCTGCTCGGGGGTGACGCCGGCCTCGCGGGCCGTCGCTTCGAAGCCGCGCAGCTCGCGGATGGCGCGTTCGCGCAGGTCGCCGGGGTCGGGCTGATGCAGGGTGTTGCCGAGCCGGGTCAGCAGCGCCAGCAGCGGCGAGGCGGCGGCGAGAAGCGGCGTGCCGCCGAGGCTGATGCGGTCGGCGCCCTCGGCGACCGGCGCCGCTTGCATGGCCGGCGCCGGCGAGAAGCTGG
>JANXRT010000532.1 GCA_025356735.1 Acetobacteraceae bacterium
GCCGACCACCAGAACAAGGCAGATATCGGCGCCTCGATCGCCAGCAAGTGGTTCGACACCGACAATGTCACCGCCCTGCTCGACGTCGCCTCCTCCTCGCCGGCACTGGCAGTGATGAACGTCGCCAACATTCGCCACAAGATCGTGCTGCTGAACGGGCCGGGAGCCTCGACGATCACCAACGAGTCCTGCAACGCGACAACGGTACACTACACCTACAACACCTATGCGACGGCGCACGCAGTTACCGAGGCGGTGATGGCGCAGGGCGGCAAGACCTGGTTCTACCTGGTCGCCGACTACACGTTCGGCAAGTCGCTGGAGACCGACAGCGGTACGGTGGTCCGCGCGCGCGGCGGCCAGGTGCTGGGCGACGCCCGCGCGCCGCTCGACACCGCCGACTTCTCGTCGTTCCTGTTGCAGGCGCAGCAATCCGGGGCGCAGGTGCTCGGCCTGGCCAACGGCGGCGGCGACCTGATCAACTCCGTGAAGCAGGCGGCGGAGTTCGGGGTCACCAAAAGCGGCGTCAAACTTGCCAGCTTGGGCGCCAACGTCAACGACATCCACGGCATCGGGCTGGAGGCGACGCAAGGCATGATGCTGGCAGACTCGTTCTACTGGGACACCGACGACGATACGCGTGCGTTCTCGAAGCGCTTCTTCGACAAGCTGAAGAAGATGCCGAACATGCTGCAGGCGGGGCTTTATTCGGCGACGACGCACTATCTTCAGGCGGTGCAGGCGGCGGGCACCACGGATAGCGGCCCGGTGATGGCGAAGATGCGGGAGATGCCGGTGCATGACCTGTTCGCCCGCGACGGCCATGTGCGGGCCGACGGGTTGATGGTGCACGACATGTTCCTGTTCCAGGTCAAGACCCCGGCGGAATCCAAGGGGCCATGGGATCTGTATAAGCGCGTCGCCACCATCCCGGGCGATGAGGCGTTCCAGCCGCTGTCGGAAACGCGCTGTCCGCTGTTGAAGAAGTAGCGGCGGCCGCTTGCAGGGGCAGGCGCCGCATCGTATCGGTGCCGCCACGCCGAGGCCGGGTTAGCACAGCGGTAGTGCAGCGGTTTTGTAAACCGAAGGTCGGGGGTTCAAGTCCCTCACCCGGCACCGTTGCGGAGCAAGCATGGGCTCTGCCCCCTTGGCCTTCATACCCCCCGGAACACGGGCGGCCGTTTTTCCAGCCAGGCGCGCTGGCCCTCCGCGATGTCCTGCGTTTGGCGGTTTGCGGCCACCGCGGCGTCGATCGCGGCGTTGTCGGCGTTGCCGCGCGCCAGGTCGTTCAGCGCCTGCTTCATGCCCTGCACGGCAAGCGGTGCCCGTTCCGCGAGGATGGCGGCGAGTTCGCCGACACGGGCGGCTAGCTCGTCGGGCGCCACCAGGTCGGTCAGGAAGCCGATCCGCAGCAGCTCCGCCGCGTCGAGCTTTTCGGCCAGGAAGAATAACCGCTTGGCGGCATCAACGCCGAGCCGGCTTACGTAGCGCTCCAGCCCGCCACGATAGTACATCAGCCCGAGCTTGGCGGCCGGCATGAACATTTGCATACCGTTGACGCCGACCCGGAAGTCGCAGGCCAGCGCCAGATCGGTGGCGCCGCCATAGACGCCGCCGTTGAGCGCACAGATCACCGGCAGGCGGAACCGCTCCAGCCGGTCGATCAGCTGGTCCAGCGTGTGGCCCGACGCCTCGTCCAGCCGGCCGATCTCACCGATATGGAAGCCCGAGCTGAACGACCGGCCGGATGCCACGATCACCACCACGCGCGTGCCCGGCTCGACGTCAATGCGGTCCAGCAGCCGCCAGAACACGGCGATGTCGGCGGGCTCGATGCGGTTGTGGAATTTCGGGCGGTTGAGCCGGATGGTCGCGGTGGCCCCCTCGAGGGCCAGGCTTGGAACATCGGCGGCGGGGTCGGTCAACTCAGGTTCTTCCCTTTGTCTCGGAACCCGGGCTCTTGGCCGCCATGTTCAGGAAGCCGGCCATCATCCGCTGCACCTGCTCCTGGGTCTGCGGAATGAGCGAAAACCAGCTTTTCAGCATGGCATCTGGCGCGATCGCGTCGGCAGCGTCCAGCATCTGCTTTTCCATCCGAGCCATCACCGCCGCCTGCATCGGCTTCAGATCGGGCAACCCGAGGAAGGCGCGCGCTTCCTCCGGGGTGCACTCGACGGTCGCATTGATCTTCATCGCCGGATGTCCTTCGGGTGTGCCGTCGGCAGCTTGGCCCCAGGCCGAAGCGTCGGCAAGCCTTCGCAGGCAAGCATGGGCATAGCCCCATGCTTTCAGCCTACGGCGTCAAGATGTATCGCCGGCCGCACCAGTGGGCCACGCGCAGCAGCAGTTTGGCGACCTCGAACGGCTTCAGCAGGAAGTCGTTGCCGCCGGCATCAAGCCCCGCGCGCAGGTCCTCGGCGTTCTTGCGCGCGGTCAGGAAAACCACCGGCAGCGTGCTGAAGTCGAGCCGCCGGCGCAGCCGGAGGCAGGTTTCGAAGCCGTCGAGGACGGGCATCTGGACATCGAGCAGCAGGAGGTCGGCGCGCAACCGGAGCAGCAGCTCCAGGCATTTTATGCCGCTGTCGCAGCCGAAGAAGATGTAGCCCTCGGGTTCCAGGGTGGATTTCAGCAGCAGCAGGTTTTCGGGCACGTCATCGACGCCGACGATTGTCTTGCCGTTGTGGCTGTCGGCCATCTCAGGCGTCCATTTCGGCCAGGTTCAAGACCGGCTGGGCGCGGATGCGCGCGAGAGTTTCGTCGGCTGCCGCCCCGATCGCCGCCATGGCGGCAAGGCAGGCGGGGATGTCGGTTTGGGCGCAGGCCGCCTCCAGCTGCTCCGCCAGGGCTTGCAGCCGGCAGGCGCCGAAGCTGCCGGCTGTTCCCTTGATGTCGTGCGCGCCCCGTGCCAGCTCGGCCAGATTTCTGTCGGTGGCCTGGGCACGCATCGCGGGCAGACGCTTCGCCATGCCGTCGGCATAGGCCGCGGTCAGCGCGGCGAAGCGGTCCGGCGGCATCGCCGGCCGCAACGCGTTCAATGGCTCGGGATCGAACAGGGTAGTAGCGGCGCCGGAATCGATTTGTGGTCGCGAGGGCAGCGGCAGGGGCGGGGCTGCAAGCCATTTTTCCATCGTCGCCAGCAGTTCGGCAGTACGGATCGGCTTGGTGACGTGGTCGTTCATCCCAGGCTCCAGGAACTTCGCCCGGTCTCCGGCCATGGCATGGGCGGTCAGCGCCACGATCGGCACCCGGGCCTGCCGCCCGCCCAGCGCCCGGATCCATCGCGTCGCCTCAATGCCGTCCATCCCGGGCATCTGGATGTTCAGGATCAGGTCGAACGAGCCGGAGGACGCGGCCTCGACCGCCTCAGCGCCGCTTTCAGCCATGTCGATCCGGTAGCCCGCCGCCGCCAGCAGGTGTTCGGCCAGCATCCGGTTGATGGCGTTGTCCTCGACGACGAGGATGCGCGCGTTGGCTTCGCCCGCGCCGGTCACGTCTGCGGCGGGGTTGTCAGCCGGCCCGGAGCCAGGGATGACGACCGTCAAGGCCGAGGTCGGCAGGTCCTTGAGGCCGGAAAGGCAATCGACGAGGTCGCGGTTGCGCATCGGCTTGCTCAGGTAGGCATCGAACAACTGGCAGCCGGCATCGTCCGGCGCCCCGGTGCCGAGCGAGGATGCGAGCACGATGCGCACGCGCTCGCCGCCCTGCATGGCGCGGATCGCGGCGGCGACAGCGACGCCGCCGAGCCAGGGCATCGCGTGGTCCGTCACCACGATGTCGAACGCTTTTCCACGGGCGGCCGTGGCCGCCGCCATCACCAGGCCATCGGCGCCGCTGCCGGCGTCCTGCACGTCGATGCCAAGGCTTTCGAGCCGCGCCCGGAGCACGATCCGGTTGATTTCGAGGTCGTCGATCACCAGGGCCCGCATCCCGGCCAGCCGGTTTTTCTGCGCGATCGCGGCCGGCAGTGCCGGGGCATCGCGAGCCCGGTCCAGGACAATCTCGACGTGGAACACGCTGCCCTCGCCGGGCCGGCTGGCGACGCCGACCTAGCCGCCCATCAGCCCGGCCAGCTGCCGGCAGATCGCGAGGCCGAGGCCCGAGCCGCCGAAGCGCCGGGTGACGGAGCCGTCGGCCTGCTGGAATTTCTGGAACAGCTTGGTGATCGCCGCCTCGTCGAGGCCGATACCTGTGTCGCGGACCTCGATGCGCAGCGTGACGCGGCCATCGGTGGTCGGCTCGCCACGGGCGTGGATGGCGACATGGCCGCGCTCGGTGAACTTTATAGCGTTGGACACCAGGTTGAGCACGATCTGCCGCAGTCGGGTCGGGTCGCCCCGCAGCGGCTCCATCGCGGCGCCGTCGGCGACATGCGCCGCGACTTCGAGCCCCCTTGCGTGGGCGCCCGGCGACAGCAGCTCGACCACGCCCTCGATGACCTCCCCCAGGCGGAAGTCGATCGCCTCGAGCTCGATCTTGCCGGCTTCCAGCTTGGAGACGTCGAGGATGTCGTCGAGTATGCCCATCAGCGCCTCCGCCAACCAGCACCGCGTCGGCGAAGCGGTGCTGGTCGGCGGAAAGTTCGGTGCCGAGCAGCAGCCCGTTCATGCCGAGGATGCCGTTCATCGGCGTGCGGATCTCGTGGCTCATGTTGGCCAGGAACTCGGACCTGGCGCGGCTGGCATCCTCGGCCTGGCGCCGGGCCTGATCCAGCTTCTCCTCGGTCCGCTTCTGGGCCGTGCGGTCGCGGATGACCGTCACTAGCTCGGCATCAAGGTCCTTGTCGAACGCCTGCAGCAGGCTCAGCCGCGCCTCCAGCCAGATTATTTCGCCATCCTTGCGCCGCGCATGGTAGCCGATCACGATGCCCTCGGTGCCCGCGAAGGCCGCCGCCATCCCGGCCGCCCGTTCCTTGTCCTCCGGCACGACGAAGGCGCCGACCTCGGCGGCGATCATCTCCTCACGCGAGTAGCCGAGCACGTCCTGGCAGGACGGCGAGACGTAGCTGCGCCGCCCGGCACGATCAGCGTGCATGATCAGCGTGCATGATCAGGTCCGTCACGCTATCGGCGAGTGCGCGGTAGCGCATCTCGCGCTCCGCCAGCAGCCGCTCGGCCGCGGCACGCTCGCCGATCCGGCGGGTGAGCTGCCAGCCGGACAGGCAGATCAGCAGGCAGGTCGCGGTCAGCGTCGCCCCTCGATCCACGCGGCCTCATCCCAGGGCGCCAGCGCCTCGTCTTTGGAAACCCCGGCCACCGCCACCATCGGCTGGCCCGGCGTGCGGCGATAGCTGGTGATCCGCACGACGCCGTCGAGACGCCCTGCCGCGGTGTAGGTGCCCTAGGGCGCCGCCGGCAACTGCTCGCGGAACAGCGGCGAATCCGCCAGGCTGATGTCCATGTATGCCGGTTGAAACGGATAGCGCGCCAACATCGAGCCGTCATCGCGCAACAGCGCCACGGCACCGTGCGCGCCGACATCCAGGGTCGCGTAGAAATCGATGAAGTTGCGGATCGGGACGGTTGTCAGCACGACGCCGGAAAACCGCCCGTCCGGGGTTTCCAACCGGCGCGAGACGGTGAAGACCCACTCGCCGGTGGCGCGGCTGCGGATCGCGGCGCCGAGATAGGGAAGCAGGTCATGGGTCGACCGGTGATGACGGAAGTGTTCCCGGTCGGCGCTGTTCGCGCCGACCGGATTGACCGGCAGCGAGGTGACGGCCCAGTTGCCCTCGGCATCGTAGACGAACAGGCCGCGCAGCCGCGGCAACTCCGCGATCCGAAGCGTCATGAACTCATGCAGCCGCGCCAGTGCCACGGGGGCGAGACCCTCGCTTTCGATCCGATGGGCGATGCCGTTAAGGACCGACTCGGTGAGCTCGACCGTGCTTTGCGCCTGCTGCGCGACGGACCGGGTGAGGTTGGCGTTGGCGGTCTCGATCGCCGCCATCTGGGTGGCGCGCGAGGCAAGCAGGCGCCAGCCATCCAGCCCGATCAGCAGGATGCAGATCAGGGCCACGAACGCCCCGGTCTGAAGCCGCAGCGATGTCCGCCATGGCAGGAGGCTCCATCCTGTCAGCCGCCGAATTCCCCGCATGACGCCTCTGGTCCGGGCGCACGAGAAGCGGCCCCTGCGGGAGGTTGCGCAGCGTCAGGTTAAAAACCTTCACGAAGCCAGGTCGGTGTTGACTAGGCTTCCATCACCGCGGCCGGAGCCTTGATCTTTTCCTTTGCCAGGCGCTTGCGGTCCAGGCGCTCGCCGATAGATAGCGCCAGGTGGCCAATCAGGGTGCGGGCGCCGACGTAGCCCGCAAGGTCGGTCTGCGCGTTGGCGAACTTGTATTTGTAGTCTTCCTCGCCGCATAGGAAATCGACTTCGGAAAAGCCATGGTCGAAGGCCCAGATCAGGTACTCGACCATGATCAGCGTGCCCGGCGAGGCGCGGTCGAATTCCGGGTCGTAGGTGGCGAAGAACGCCTGCATCCGCCCGCCATGCAGGATGTTGACCGATGCCGCGACCATCCGGTCGTCGCAGTCGAGGCTGAAGACCTGGATGACGCCCTGGCGGGCCAGCTCGGCGACCAGGCAGCGCAGGGTCCGCGCGTCGTCGTCGAGCAGCCGGTTGACCTGGCCGGTGCTAGCCAGCCATTGCCGCTTGAGCACGATCATGCGGTCAAGCACGGCGTCGATGTCCTCGCCCGGCTGGTAGAGGCGCACGTTGACCGTGCCGCTTTCGCCGACGATGCGCTTGCCACGGGTGTGATTGTTGCGCGCCTTTTTGTTGAGGCCGCGGAACCATGAATGGCCGTTCTGGCCGTGCGCGCGGACCTGCAGGCTTTTGTCGGCGCGCGGCCCGGGACGCAGCGCCACCGCCCGGCCGCTATGCTCGCCGGTCAGCAGCCGGATCGCGGCGTCGGGGCGGACGTGGCTGAGATAGGTGATGTCGAACGCGGCCACGCGGCTGAGCTCCGCCCAGACTGCGGCGGTGGCGGCGCGGCTGCCGGTGGCGGCGGGATCGGCGATGACGTCGCAGTAGTCACTGCACTCCTTGGCTATCCACTCCAGCACGCGCACGCCGCGATGGCGGCGCGTCGCGCAGGGGATGATCGCCGTGAGCCGGTCGGCGTTCCAGCCGAGCCCGATGCACGGCGTCGAGCGGTCGCTTGCCGCCCGCGATGTCCACCAGGCGGTGACCCAGCCGTGGCTCTGGAAGATACCAAGGCCGGAGCGGCTCCACAGCCCATCCCATGCCGGCCCGATCTCGGCCAGCCGTGCCGGGGTTGTGACCAGCTCGAAGCGCGTGCTCATGCCATTTCCCGATGCTCGCCTGGCTGGCGCGCAGACGCCATGGATTGCGATCGGGCACGCCGGCCGCGCAGCATCCGAGCCATCTTGCGCAGCGGCAGTATGTAGAGGCCCGGCAGCGACTGGTACTCGTCGTGCTCGCGGTCGGACAGGCCAAAGGCGAAGCTCTCGTTGGGTTCGGGTATCGCCAGGGTGCCGAACAGGCGGTCCCAGACCGGCATCATCAACCCGAAGTTGCGGTCGTAGTGCTTGGGATCGATACTGTGATGCAGCTGGTGGTAATGCGGGCACAGGATGATCTGGTTCAGTATTCGCCCGAACGAAATCTTGAGATGCGTGTGGCGGACGAAATCCATCATGATGATGTTGCGCAACACATAGACGTTGACGCCGAGCACCGTCAGCTCGACCGGGTCGAAGGCAAAGAACAGCCAGATGCCATAGACCGGCCCGGTGATCATGCCATCCCACATTCGGTTCATGATCTCGTCCAAAGGATGGACGCGGTCCTTGGTGGTGCCGACCATGACCTCGGCGGAGTGGTGCACCTTGTGCAGCTCCCACAGGATCGGCAGCCGGTGCTGGGTTCTGTGGTACAGGTAATAGGACAGGTCATAGGCTAGCAGCATGGAGGCCGTGAAGGCAATCAGCGTCAGCGCGCCGGGTTGGGCGTCGCCGTGGCCGCTGGTGCCAAACATCCATTGCAGCACTGAGTGCGTCGCATATCCGACCGCGGCCGTGACCCAGGCGCCGGCGGGCAAGGACAGCGGCAGCATAACGAATTTGTGTGTAATGTAGTAGGCGAAATCGGCTCGCGCGGATTTGTGCGTCAGGATATCCTTTGGGAACATGAAACATACCGCCCCC
Organism: Acetobacteraceae bacterium; assembly: GCA_025356735.1. Lineage (GTDB taxonomy): Bacteria > Pseudomonadota > Alphaproteobacteria > Acetobacterales > Acetobacteraceae > PALSA-911. Next base: position 8,169 of record JANXRT010000532.1, read on the forward strand.
CTGACCGATTTTGGCACGTCCGAACGCACGAAAACGACGATCGCGGAAACCAGGATTGAAAGGAGAAGCAGACCGGCCGCCACAGCCGCCGGACCCGTCAGCCTGCGCAGCACCATCTCGGAACCGGCGGAAATCAGATGTTCCATGCTGCTACCTAAAGCTTGACGCCGCGCAACGGCCGGTGCCGTGACAACCGTCATCGCCGGACAAACGTAGAAGTCTTCAAACGGTGTCCAAAGAGACCGTTCGATCTAACGATCGTGAGCCGCTGGCCTAGGCCTTGCGGCCCAAGATGTTGCGCCACCGCATCCGCTAAGGTTCAAACGTTGCGATACTGTTGCTTCCTAAGTGCCGGCGGTGCTTTTTGTCATTGGATACAGGTATTTTCGCCGATGCGCCTAGCCCTGCCGACGCACTTACTGATCGAGACGCTTGAGGAAACGTTCAAGCGCCTTATCCGTTTTTTCGATAGAACCTGATCTTGGGTGGCCAGAGCCATGTCTAGCCTGAATACGCTTGTCAGCGAAACGCACGAGTATGGTCCTCAGGCCAGGCTGCTGGGGCTTCCGCAGGCCGAAGCCTCCGGACTTGCACAGATGGGACTTGCGAAGGCGGGACTTGCACAGGCCGGACTTGCACAGGCGGGGCAGGTAAGCCCACGCGCTGTCGTCTGCCAGGATTTCGGCCTGGCGACAGTGGGCGCGGTGGCGCGCCGCCGCCTGTGGCCCGGGGCACCCCTGGTGCTGCGCGTCACCCGCATGCCCGAGAAGCCAGGCCGCTCGCATCGCGCCATTCTGGCCGCGGCGGATGTCGTGTTGGCGGCATCGCCCGTTATCGCCGAGGCGCTTCGATCCGCCGGGGTGTCGATGGCGCGGATCGTGATGCTCTCCAGGTCGGACAATGATTGCGAGGCGGACGGCGATCTCGGCATGTTCGCCGCGGCGCTTCGGCCGCCGATCGAGCGGCCGATCCGCCGCCTTGTCCATGTCGGCGATCTCGAGCCCGAGGCGGGAGTGGCCGATTTCCTGGCCTGTGCCCAGGGTTGGGCGGCACGCCACCCGGACCGCCCTCTCGAGCTGCGGTGGGCCGGCCACGGCTGCCTGCGCGGCGTGCTCCAGGCGCAGCCGCTGCCGCCGAACCTGACCCAGCATTTCATGGGCGACCTGGCCCGCGAGCCGCTCGCGGCGCTGCTTCTGGAGAGCGACATGCTGGTCGCGCCGGCCGTCTCGGACCCGTCCGGCCACGCCATCCTGGAGGCTTTGACCGCCGGCTTGCCGGTACTCGGCAGCCTCCGGCTTTCGGCGGTGCGCGAGCTGGTGACGCCGGGCGACACCGGCTGGATATTCGATCCGTTGCAGCCGCGAGCCATGGCGCGCGCGCTCGAACTCGCCCTGGAAACGACGCCGGAGGTCCTAGAGGAGACGCGCGCGCGCGCAGTCGCGCGGTTCAACTCGGCACCCGGAAGCGGGTTGGAGGAGCGCATCCAGAAGGCGCTGCGGCTGGCGCCGCGCCGGGCCGGCGGGCGGCCTGTCGCGGACGCGTTTGCACCATGAAGGCGGGTGCGCCATGAAGGCGAGAGCGCGATGAAGACGGGATTGATGAAGCGAGCCTCCGTTTCAGCGGGGTCCGCCTACGACCTGGACGATCGTGCCGGGCGGATCGCGGATGGCGGCGCCTTCGCCCACGCCGCCCCGGGGTGGCACCGCGCCAAGGCGGGCGCCCGCGCCTTCGCCTCTGCCGGCGACCCGGCGCGCATGCTGGCCGACGGGTTGTGGGTCGCGGACGCGTTGATCGTGCTGGTCAGCGCGCTGATCGCCTACGTGCTGCGCCATGGTCTGGCGCCGATCCCGCTCGAGGTGTTCTCGACCATCCTGCTGGCGCTCGTCCTTACCCTTAACGTGATGCATTTTTCCGGCGCCTACACCTCCGCTCTGGAAGAAGGGCTGCTGGCCCAGATCGGCCGCAGCGTGCGCGCATGGTCGGCGGCGTTCACCGTGCTGATCGTCATTGCCTACCTGACCCGGACGTCGGAGGATTATTCGCGGCTTTGGGTGGCCGGCTGGTACGGGCTGGCGCTGGCCGGCTTCGCCATGCTGCGCGCCTGGAGCATCAGCCAAACCCGGCGCTGGAAACGTCAGGGGCGGCTGGCGCGGACCGTCGCGATCGTTGAGCTTGGCGGCGGCGGCAAGGAATTGCTGGCCCGGCTGCAATCCTCCGATCCCGGGCAGCTGCATCTCGTCGGACTGTTCTCCGGCGACCTGGCGGCGGCGAACCCGGCCGCCGAGCCGAAGAGCGGCATCCGGGAGCTGTTCGCCCTGTCGCGGCTGTTCCGCATCGACGAAGTGCTGGTGGTGGCGTCGGGCGATGGCGCCGCGGCCCTGCCCGGCGTGCTCCGCAAGCTCGGCACCATCCCGACCAACGTGCGGGTTTGCCCGTGGGTCGCCGAACTCGGAACGCCGGTGCGCGACATCGGCTGGTTCCTGCACAGCCCGGTGCTGACCATTCACCGAAAGCCGCTGAACGGCTGGAATCGCGTCATCAAACGGCTGGAGGATGTCGTGCTGGCGGCGGTGCTGATGGTGCTGCTGGCGCCGTTGCTGCTGCTGATCGCACTTGCCATCAAGCTCGACAGCCCCGGTCCGGTGCTGTTCCGCCAGCAGCGGCTCGGCTTCAACAACAACACCATCGTGGTGTTCAAGTTTCGCTCCATGAAGCATTGCACGGGGCCGGAGGAAGAGGTTCCCCAGGCGCAGCGGCGCGATCCCCGGGTAACCCGGCTTGGCCGCGTGCTGCGGCGGCTCAGCCTGGACGAGCTGCCGCAGCTGTTCAACGTGCTGATGGGCGATATGTCGCTGGTCGGGCCGCGGCCGCACGCGCTGGCGCATAACGACCAGTACTCGGCGCTGATCGATGACTACCTTGGCCGCCATCGCGTGCAGCCAGGGATCACCGGCCTGGCCCAGGTCAAGGGTTTTCGAGGCGAGACCGACACGCTCGACAAGATGCAGCGGCGGGTGGAGTTCGATCTTGCCTACATCGACAACTGGTCGATCCTGATGGACCTGCGGATCATGCTGATGACCGGGGTGTCGCTGGTGTTCCACCGCGACGTGTACTGAACTCCGTGGGCAGCAAGCATGGGGCTCTGCCCCAAACCCGCCGGGGTAGCGCCCCGTTGCGCATCCTTAAGTAGAGAAGTTCCAAGGGGCGACGACCCCTTGGCGAGGTTTGAGGCAGAGCCCCATGCTTCTCGCAACCAAACACCCTGCCTCGGGTTTCTTCCGCACGATCTACAGGAGGCGGGGATGCTGGATGTCGGGCTGGCGAGCGAAACCGACTGGGAGGGCTGGCGCCGGGCGGTGCGGGCGCTGGTGCTGGCCGGCATTCCGCCCGATGACGTGACCTGGCGCGTCGGCGCCGCGGGCGACGCGTTGCCGGAGGAGACCGGCAAGTTCGGCGTCTCGCGCAGCGTCGTCGAGCTGGCGGAGGTGGCGATCCAGGCGCGCGATCCCGGCCGGTTCGCGTTGCTGCACCGGCTGGTGGCGAGCCCTGAGGAGGCGCGGCTGGCGGAGGCCGGCCGGCTTGCCTTGCAGGTCCGGGCCGAGGCGCACCGGATGCGCACGCAGATGCGGTTCCTGGAGGTCGATGGGCGTTATATTGGCTGGTTCGCGCCGCGGCACTTCGTGCTGGAGGCCAACGCACAGCTGCTGGCCAGGCGTTTTTCCGATGTTCCGACGTCGATCCTGACGCCGGGCGGCAGCGCGCATTGGCATGAGGGAGCGCCAGGCTTCCTGGCCGCCGACGTTATGGCGGGCTGGTCGGGCAACGTGGCGGACGATGCGGCGCTGGCGGCGATGTGGCGCGCGAGCGGTGACGCGTGGCTTGCCGCCGCCCGTCCTGGCACCGCCATTCCGGAGGCCGACGACCTGCCGGAGGCGCCGCGCCGGCCCGATCGCCCGGCCCTGGGGCCGGTCGTGCTGCCGGCGGATGCGGTGCCCGATGCCGCGGCGGACGCGGCCCTTTGCACGCGCTGCCCGCTTTACGCGCCGGCGACGCAGACCGTGTTTGGTGAGGGGCCGAAGGGCGCCCGATTGCTGTTCATCGGCGAGCAGGCCGGCGACCAGGAGGACATCGTGGGCCGGCCGTTTGTGGGCCCCGCCGGGCAGATGCTGGACCGCGCCCTGGAGGAGGCCGGCATCGACCGGCGCCTGGCCTACGTCACCAACGCGGTCAAGCACTTCAAGTTCGAGCTGCGCGGCAAGCGACGCATCCACCAGAAGCCGAACGCCGGCGAGGTCACCGCCTGCGCGGTATGGTTGGCCGACGAGCGCGCGACGCTTCGGCCTTCACTGACCGTGCTGCTCGGCGGTACCGCGGCCTCGGCGGTGCTGGGTCGGCCGGTGACCATCGGGCGCGAGCGGGGGCGGCCGATCGAGGGCACCGACGGGCAGCGCCTGTTCGTGACGGTGCACCCTTCGTATTTGCTTCGCATTCCCGATGCCGAGGCTAAGGCGCGGGAATACGTGGCGTTCGTTGCTGATCTGAAGGTTGCGGCGGGGCTGGTGGGGTAGGTGCAAGGCAAGCGTGGGGCTCTGCCTCCTCTGCGCTAGGGCCCCTTCTGCGCTAGGATAGTCCTGACGGAGACACTGCGGCTACGGACACCGGGGTGAAAAGACGCTACTTAAGGCGCCCGGGGCGCTACGCCGGCGGGGGTTCGGGGCGGAGCGGGGGAAGGTTCCAACCGGCTGCCTGCAGCCAGTTGGAATGCCTGCGAAGGGAGAACCCTCTGCTTCCTTGCCTACGGCCTCAGCAGGATACGACCGGTGGGTGCGGCGTTCTCGACCATCCGGTGTGCCTCGGCGGCCTGCTCCAACGGCATCGAGGCGGAAACCACCGGGCGCACCAGGCCGCGGCACACCAGTTCCAGGCAATCCAGCAGCTGCCGCCGGTTGTTGCTCTGGGCGCTGAGAATCGAGATGCCGCGCAGGAAAAGCTGGGCCGGGTTGAACCGCACGAATTTGCCGCTGAGCTGGCCGATGAAGATCCACCGGCCGCGCATGGCGAGGCTGCGTCGCATCGCCCTGAACTCAGTGGCAAACTCACGTACGTTGGAGGGGTCGAGGCGGACATGTCCGGTGACTATGAGCATCGCTGTACACCCTGGGTGACCGGCGTCCAGATCAGGAGGTGGGGAACTTTCAGTCGGGCATGGCGGCCAGCACGATCTTGCCCTGAATGTTGCCGCGGGATGCGCGTTCATGCGCCTGTGACGCATCGGCAAGCCGGAACGTGCTGTCAATGATAACGCGGATGGCGCCGTGGTCGAGCAGGCCACCGATCTCCAACAGTTGCGCGCCGTTTGAGCGGACCTGCGTTGCCGAAACGGTGATGCCCAGCTTTTCGGCCTCGTCGTGGCCGGTGAAGCCCAAGGGGAAGATCGGGAACAGGGCGCCGCCTCGCTTCAACGTGCGGAAGAAAGCGCGTGCTGATATTGACGGTGCCGACCTGTTCGCACTGGTAGGGGCGCTCGCGTGGGTCAACGATCAGCCAGCGCTCACCTCGCGCTCAGAACATATCTTCGAGGTTACCGCAGGCGCGATCCTGATGAACCAAGCAAGACCGGCAGCGACGCTAACAAACAGGTGCGATTGAGCGGCAGCAACCGGCACTCACTCGCTCGAACCGGTCAGTCGCCTTTCCACCAGAACCCGCCATTCAAAGTAATACGCTCGGCTTCATTGAGTGACACACGCCCATTTCCGGGTTCCGATTGAGGCGATTTGTTTAGGCTGGTCGGCCAGCCAATTCCAAGTGTCACAGCAGGCATCTACGATGGCCCCATAGCTGTCGAACACGCGGTTGCTGAGCTTGTTGCTGCGGAGGTAGGCCCAGACGTTCTCGACCGGGTTCAGCTCGGGGCTATATGGCGGCAGATGCAGAAGCGTGATGTTGTCTGGCACGTGCAGCTTATTCTCGGTTTGGTGCCAACCTGCGCCACCGACTGTGAGCACGGCGTGGGCGCCCTCTGCCACAGCCTTGCCGATCTCGGCCAGACGCAGGTTCATCATCTCGGCATTGGCGAGGCAGCACGAAAGCGGCAGCGGTGCCCCGGGCTGGGCAGATCGCGCCGAACAAATAGGCCCATGAGTGGCGTTGATCGCGCGGCGCCGAAGGCCGGGAGCCGCGATCGGCCCAAACGCGGGTGAGCGTGCCCTGCTGGCCGATGCGGGCCTCATCCTCCCACCAGAGTTCCAGCGGTTTGGCGCGGGCGTGCTCTGGCAGCGCGGCCGTTACGAGGGCGGCGAAGTTGTTCTGAAAGACGTTTGTGCCGCAGCGTCATGGCCGGGATGACAAGGCCGGGCAACCAGGCGACGGAAGCCCAGCCGGCGCAGCACCGTGCTGATGCTGCGCTCGGCTAGGACGACGCCGAATTTGGCCTTGATCGCCCGCGCGAGATCGGCCCTGCGCCAGCGCATGACCCCGTCCTCGGCCAGGTTAGGCCCGCGCCAGACCCACTCTGCAACCGCTGTCTCCTGCTCGGGTGAAAGAAACCGTTTGGGACCAAACTTACTGTGCCGATCGGCCAGCCCGGCTAGTCCTTCCTCGTTGTAGCGATGCATCCAGTCGCGCAGCATCTGACGGTCGATGCCAGCCGCCTGCGCCGCATCCGTGCGAGAGGTGCCTTCCAAGACCAATGCTAACGCCAGCACTCGGTGCGAGGCGCAACGCTCGACGCCCGCCGAGCCTTTCGCCAAAGCCCGGCCGCGTCCAAGTCGTCTCGAAATGATCTTGATCGGTGCTGCCATGCTGACCTCCTGAATCGAGTGCAAAGCACAGCGAATCACGTCAGAGCCAAACAGGGAGTCCCTGCGAGTCAGCCGAACGTACAATTCCAGCCAACGCCTAAGGGCAGCCCGAAATCGGACTGCCCCTCACGTCAACTCAAGCCTGCATAGACGTCAGGCGGCTTGCTTTTGAAGGTAGGACTGCACCAGGTCG
>JANXRT010000543.1 GCA_025356735.1 Acetobacteraceae bacterium
AAGCCTTTGTCGGCGATGGCACCGGTGATGCCGCCGATGACGGCATCCTGGCCGGGGCCGGGCGGCAGCGCCTCGCGATTCCAGGCGACCGGATCGGCACCCAACGGCAGGGTGGCGGAGGCACTCATGAGGTCAACTCCAACATTGTGGTCCGGGTCCGATCGCCGCTACTCCCACTCCAAGGCGCCCTTGCACCACTCGTAAATGAAGCCAACGGTGAGCACGCCGAGAAAGCCGAGCATCGACAGGAAGCCGAACAAACCGATATCAGCCAGGCTGACGGCCCAGGGGAACAGGAAGGCAACCTCGAGGTCGAAAATGATGAACAAGATCGCCACGAGATAGAACCGGACGTCGAAACGGCGACGCGCATCGTCAAACGGCTCGAACCCACATTCATAGGCCGACAGCTTCTCGGCATATGGCTTTTGCTGCGCCGCAATCAACGATCCGCCGACCATCGCGAGCGCAATACCGCCGGCGATTATCATGAAAACGATGATGGGCAGATATTCCATCAGCATCGCTGAATATCCTTGCTTAGTACGGCAGCGCGTTGCGTGCGGCGTCGTACCAACACGCGCCATGCCGCGTTGCAGCACAGGTTCAGCTTAGCGGTTCGATGCGCGCGCCGCCAGGGACCGCGTTGATATGGTGGGACTGCATGTTGGCGCGAGTGACGGGGCTCGAACCCGCGACCTCCGGCGTGACAGGCCGGCGCTCTAACCAACTGAGCTACACCCGCAGCAATAGGCAGGGCGCTGCGTTTAGGACGGGGCGGTGGTTGCGTCAACCCGGGCTGGTGGGCCCAGGCTGGTGGGCGGTGACGGTTTCGAACCGCCGACCCTCTCGGTGTAAGCGAGACGCTCTACCGCTGAGCTAACCGCCCTTTGCAAAAGGAAGCATTGGGCGCTGCCCCACACCCCGCCGGGATAGCGCCCCGGACCGCATCCTTTCAGTTTACCGCGTCTTTGAGACCCTTGCCGGACTTGAATTTTACCGAGTTCGAGGCGGGGATCTGGATTTCCTCGCCAGTACGCGGGTTACGGCCTACGCCGGCCTCGCGCTTGGCGGTGGCGAAGGTGCCGAAGCCTACCAGGCGAACGTCGTCTCCCGCCTTCAGCGCACCTTCGATTGCCGCCAGCGTCGCATCCACCGCCTTGCTGGCGTCGGCACGGGTGAGGCTGGTGGCATCGGACACGGCAGCGATCAGATCGATCTTATTCACAACAAGGTCTCCTTGGATTCCAGGGCACGACCGGCGCAGGTCATGCCGGGCGATTCGCACATAAAGCTATGGCAACCCGGCCGCTCTAAGCGCCTAGACCCAATGTATCAAGCCGAAATCCCATGCGAGGCGGGTCCAGGGGCGCTACCCCTAGCGGGTTTGGGCGTGGCAGGCAAAGGTTCCGAGTGTTCGCCCTCGAACAGTTGGAATGGCTGTGGAGGGAGAGCCCAACCTTTTAGCTTCCGCATGAAAAAACGGCCCGCCATTGCTGGCGAGCCGTTGTTGATTGTCCTAGTGCGGCAAGGAAGCCGCAGGAACAGGCGCCGCCGTAGCGACGGGTTCCGGCGGCTCGACCCAGTCGATCGCCTCCGGCCGGCGCGCCAAAGCCTGGGCGATGACCTCGTCCACATCGGCCACCGGGATGATCGTCAGGCCCTTCTTCACATTGTCCGGTATCTCGACCAGGTCCTTCTCGTTGTCCTTCGGGATGAACACGGTCGTGATGCCGGCCCGCAGCGCCGCCAGCAGCTTCTCCTTGAGGCCGCCGATCGGCAGCACCCGGCCGCGCAACGTGATCTCGCCGGTCATCGCGACATCGCGGCGCACCGGAATGCCGGTCAGGATCGAGACCAGAGAGGTCGCCATCGCCACGCCGGCCGATGGGCCGTCCTTGGGTGTCGCGCCCTCCGGCACGTGAACGTGGATGTCACGCTTCTCGAACAAGGTTGGCTTGATACCGAAATTGATCGAGCGGGAGCGGACGTAGCTCAGGGCCGCGGAGACGCTTTCCTGCATCACGTCGCCGAGCTTACCGGTCTGCTTGATGTTGCCCTTGCCGGGCAGCAGCACGCTTTCGATCGTCAATATCTCACCCCCGACCTCGGTCCAGGCGAGGCCGGTGACGACGCCGACCATGTCCTCGGCCTCGGTCTCACCGTAGCGGTAGCGCTTGACCCCCGCGTATTTGTCGAGATTTTCCTCGGTGATCTCGACCTTCTTGGTCTTGAGCGTGACGATCTCCTTGACCGACTTGCGCGCCAAGTTGGCGATCTCACGCTCCAGGTTGCGCACGCCGGCCTCGCGCGTGAAGTAGCGTATTAGGCCGCGCAGGGCGTCGTCCGACACCGACCATTCGTCGGGCTTGAGGGCGTGGGCTTCCGCCTGCTTGGATATCAGGTGACGCTTGGCGATCTCGACTTTCTCATCCTCGGTGTAGCCGGCGATGCGGATGATCTCCATCCGGTCGAGCAGCGGCTGCGGCATCCGCAGGGTATTGGCCGTGGTGACGAACATCACGTCCGACAGATCGTAGTCGACCTCCAGATAGTGGTCGGCGAAGGTCGCGTTCTGCTCGGGGTCCAGCACCTCCAGCAGCGCGGAGGACGGATCGCCGCGCCAGTCGGCACCGAGCTTGTCGATCTCGTCGAGCAGGAACAACGGGTTCGACGTTTTCGCCTTCTTCATGCCCTGGATGATCTTGCCGGGCATGGAGCCGATATAGGTCCGGCGATGGCCGCGGATTTCCGCCTCGTCGCGCACGCCGCCTAGCGACATGCGAACGAAGCTGCGGCCCGTGGCGCGCGCGATCGACTTGCCGAGCGAGGTCTTGCCGACGCCAGGGGGCCCGACCAGGCACAGGATGGTGCCCTTGACCTTCTGGCTGCGGGTTTGCACCGCGAGATACTCAAGGATGCGCTCCTTGACCTTGTCCATGCCATAATGGTCGGCCTCGAGCACCTTCTCGGCCTCGATGATGTCATTCTGAATCTTGCTGCGCTTCTTCCAGGGGATCGACAGCATCCAGTCGAGGTAGTTGCGCACCACCGTCGCCTCGGCCGACATCGGCGACATCTGCCGCAGCTTCTTCAGCTCCGCAAACGCCTTGTCGCGCGCTTCCTTGGAGAGCTTCGTCTTCTTGATGCGCTCTTCTAGCTCGGCCAGCTCGTCGCGGCCTTCTTCGCCTTCGCCAAGCTCCTTCTGGATCGCCTTCAACTGCTCGTTCAAATAATATTCGCGCTGCGTCTTCTCCATCTGACGCTTCACGCGATTACGGATCTTCTTCTCGACCTGCAGGACGCCGATCTCGCCTTCCATCAGGCCGAGGATCCGCTCCAGCCGCTTCGACACCGAGTCGAGCTCGAGCAGCTGCTGCTTCTCCGCGACCTTGAGCGCGAGATGGGCAGAGATCACGTCGGCAAGCTTGGCCGGCTCCTCGATCTTGTTGATCG
>JANXRT010000027.1 GCA_025356735.1 Acetobacteraceae bacterium
GGCAGCTTGTAGGCGCGGGTCGCGGTCAAGTAGATGAACCGGTCGGCGAGGGCGGGCGTCGCCAGCGGCGCGCCGGTCTCGCGCCAGTCGGGCAGCAACTCGGTCAGCGCGCGGGTCTCGATCACCGCGCCGGACAGGATATGGGCGCCGACTTCGGCGCCCTTCTCGACCACGCAGACCGTGGCGTCCGGCGCCAGCTGTTTGAGGCGGATCGCGGCCGATAGCCCGGCCGGCCCGGCGCCGACAATCACCACGTCGAACTCCATCGCCTCACGCGGGGTCTGCGCGCGCGCCTCGATAAGGGCCTGGTCCTCCGCCATCACTCGATCTCCTGCCAAATTCATCGCCCAATCGTCGATCGGGTCGGTCCACGTCTATCAGACCCTACAATCTAGGGTGAGCGGCCGGTTGCGCAAACCCATCCGAGTGGGCAGGAGTGGCGAATGGACGATTGGGCGGCGCTGCGGATCCAGCTCGAATGGGGTGCCGACGAGGCGCTGGAGCTGTTGCCTATCGACCGTCTCAGGCCTGCGCACGCTCCACCGCCGCCCGTCGCCGCCTCGCCGGTCCGCAAACCTCCGCTTGCTTCTACCCTGCCGCCAGGCCAGGCCGGTCAGTCGGCGGATGCGCTGGCGGCAGAGGAGCTGGCGGCGTCGGCGACAACCCTGGCGGAGCTTCGCGCGGCGATCGTCGGCTTTACCCTGTGCGCCTTGCGTGACACTGCGACCTCGCTTGTCTTCGCCGAGTGCAACCCCGCTGCCGGGCTGATGCTGATAGGCGATGCTCCAAGCGCCGATGACGACCGCGCCGGACGGCCCTTTGCCGGCCCGACCGGAGACTACCTTGACGGCATGCTGTCCAGCATCGGGCTGAACCGCACCGGGTTGCTGCTGGCCCCGCTCATTCCCTGGCGACCCCCGGGGGACCGGATGCCAAGCCCGGCGGAACTCGCCGCCTGCCTGCCGTTCCTGTGGCGGCTGATTGCCCTGGCCAGGCCACGCCGCATCCTCCTGCTCGGACCCGGCGCGGCGCGTTGTCTGTTGGCGAGCACTCCACGCCGCCGGACCCGAGGCACCTGGGTGGAGATGGCTGTCCCCGGCCTGCAAGCGACAATCGCCACGTTGCCAGGTACCAGCCCCGCAGCCTTGCGCCAGCAGCCGCAACTGCGTCGTGAAGCCTGGGCGGATTTGCGCAGGCTACGGCGGCACCTTGAAAAAGATGTAACAACGCGGTGACGTTGCGGCGTTGAAAAGACACGGTTTTAATGACGATGTTACCGTTTTGTGGATCAGTCTCATAAACATATGTTGAAGCCCAATTCTCATGTGTCCATTTCAGCCCCGCAATGCCAGCGATTGAACACAACTTCTCCCGCTTTCCTGCCGCCCGGGCGTTGATCGCCGGGGCTGCGCTTCTGGCGGGGGCATTTGCTTCGGCAGGGCAGGCACAGCCTGCCGGATCGTATTCCGCCACCGCGGGAAGTGGCGAGGAAACGGCAATGGTCCTGCCGCGGATTGCCCTGCGTGGCGGCAGCGGCGTGGTGCTGCCTCATCCGCTGGCTCCGAGCGACGCAGCCCTAGTCAAGGCGATTTTCGGATTTCAGGCTCGTGGACGCATTCCGAAGGCGATCGCTGAAACGGCCTTGCTCCAGGACGGCATGTTGCTCGGCCATATCCTGGCCGACCGCTATCTGGGTCAAGGATATCGATCCAGCCCGGCCGAGCTGACAGAGTGGCTGGGGCAATTCGGTGGCCAACCCGATGCGCGCGCCATTCGTGCGTTGCTGGCGCGCCGCGCCGGCAAGGATGCCCCGTTGCCGCCTCTGCCAGACTCTCCCTCGCTGTCGAACCTGCTAGTCACGAACGCCCCTCCGCAGGCGGACGACGCGCGCGATTTTATGCTGCGGCGAAATCCCGCGCTGGATCGCAGCGTCCTCGATCGCGCGTCGGGGGTAGGTTCCGGCGCCGCGCTAAGGCTGATCGCCGCCGCGCGCGGCTTGTCGCCGGCCTATGCGGCCCAGCTGCGAGCCGAGGTGGCACAGGTCTCGTTCGCCCAAAACCACGATGCGGAGGCGTTGAGCATCGCCACTGTCGCCATGCAGCGTGCGCCGTCGGGCCAGCAGGCAGGGCTCGCCGGCTACGTGGCTGGATTGGCGGCCTGGCGGTTGGACCTGCCCGACCTGGCGCGGGTTCATTTCGAGGCGGCCACCCGGGCCGCCGTGGCGCCCGCAGCCCTTCGTGCCGCCGGCGCCTTCTGGGCGGCGCGAGCCCATCTACGGACCGGCGACACAAACGGCTACATCCCCTGGATGCGGCGCGCGGCGCAGGAAAAGCGGACTTTCCACGGACAGCTGGCGCGGCGCGCGCTCGGATTGCCCACGGGCATCGTTCGAAATACGGAAACGCTGGGTGAGGCCGACATCGAAGCCATCGACGTCACGCCGGCGGGTCAACGCGCCTTCGCCCTGCTGCAGGTTGACCAGCCGCAACGTGCTGAGGCCGAGTTGCGCTCCCTATGGCCGATCGTCGTCGCCAATCCGGCATTCGGCCGATCGTTGCTGCTGGTCGCCGATGCCGCCGGCCTGACCGATCTTACCGCCCAGCTCGCCGGGTTGGTTCCGGCGCCCGACGGCCAGCCGCGCGACGCGCCGCATGTCTCGATCCCGCGCCTGTCGCCGCGCGGCGGCTTCAAGGTTGACCCTGCCCTGGTCTATGCGTTGACCCGGCTCGAGTCCAACTTCGACCCCGCTTCCGTGTCGCCGGCAGGGGCGCGCGGATTGATGCAGCTGATGCCCGACACCGCGAGATACGTGTCGGGCGATCCATCGTTCACGGACGCGCAGCTGCGCGACCCCGCCCGCAACCTGGAACTTGGCCAACGCTACGTTCATTTTCTCGCCGTGCAGCAGCCCGTCGGCGGCGACCTGATACGCCTGCTCGCAAGCTACAACACGGGACCGGGGAATTTCGCCCGGTGGTCGGCGACGATGCACGACAACGGCGATCCGCTGCTGTTCATCGAGGCCATTCCGGGATGGGAAACGCGACGTTTCGTGCAGCTGGTGCTGGCCTATAGCTGGCTCTACGCAGCACGGATGAACCTGCCGGCGCCCAGCCTCGACCAGTTGTCGGCAGGCGCATTTCCGCGCTTCATGCCGCTTCGTGCCACGCTGCATTAAGTAAGCCGGGGCACTAAGTAAGGTGGGTTAGGGGACGCTTATCTCCGTTGGGGTTCGGGGCAAGCCCGGGCTTTCTACTTCCGAGGATTGCAACATGGCCGGCCTCGATCACACCCGCGCCTTCCTGCCGGTGCGCATAGCCCTATTGACGGTATCCGACACAAGGGTCAGGGAAACCGACAGCTCCGGCGACCTGCTGGCATCGAGGATAGAAGCTGCCGGTCACGTCATCGCCGACCGCGCGATCGAGATCGATGACGCGGACCGGATCGAAACGCTGCTGCGGCAGTGGATCTCGGACAGCACCGTCGATGTCGTGGTTGCGACCGGCGGTACTGGCATCACCGGCCGCGACGTGACGCCAGAGGCGTTCGACCGCGTGCTCGAGAAGCGCATTGACGGCTTCGGCGAGCTGTTCCGCATGCTGAGTTTTCAGAAGATCGGCACTTCAACGATACAGTCGCGCGCGATCGGCGGGGTTGCAGCGGGCACCTATCTGTTCGCCCTGCCGGGCAGCTCGGGCGCGGTCAAGGATGGCTGGGACGACATACTTGTTCATCAGCTGGATAGCCGGTTTCGTCCCTGCAATCTGGTTGAGTTGATGCCAAGGCTGCAGGAGCACCTCAAACAGGTTCTACGTTCATAGGTTTTTGCGAGCCGTCGCGTTTGGTTTCTCGCCAAAGCGCGTGATCGCTTCCGGTGTCGATATCACGCAGAACACGAAGCTGTCGTATCGTCCTACCGCGGAAGTTCAGCAGCGTGTCCTGCAACGCATGGTTTGTGGACCAACTAACTTTTCGAAACGGATTTGCGGGGCGGTTGGGTGACAGGCCGACCAGCCAGTAGCCGCCATCCAGTGCCGGACCGAACACGGCATCCGCCGAACCCAACTCGCGGAATGCCTGTCCAAGGTCGGCAATCGTCATGTCCGGGATGTCGCAGCCGACCAGCACGACGCGATCGCGCCTGAACCTGCGGAACGCACGGCTCATGCGGACGCCAAGATCACCACGACCCTGGCCGATCCGCGCGATCGAACCTGGCAGTCGCAGCCTCGCCGTATCGGGAGTGATGGCGAGAACGCGGCGGAAGCGCCGATCGCGGGCAAGCTGACGGATGCGCAGGAATAATGATTGCGCATGAAACCGATAGGCTGCGCGATGGCCGATATCCGCTGCCAGCCGGCGCTTGACCATTCCCAGCCGCGGAGCTCTCGCGAACAGGATGACCGTGTTTCTCACCGATAGAACCTCAGGATCCGATGCGGCGGAACGCCCAGGTAATACAGCGCGAGGCAGAGAAGGTTACGAATAGAACGATATCGCCAGCCTTCCCGCCGCCATCTTTCGGCGGAGGTGAGGGCAGTTGCGTTCAGCATGGCCAGGCGCGCGCGGCCGAGCCGGCGAACCATCTCGACATCCTCCATCAGCGGCAGAAGCGGTATTCCGCCGATGGCGGCAAGAAGACTGCGGTGGATCAGCAAGCCCTGGTCGCCATAGGGCAAGGCCAGCGCGCGGCATCGCCAGGCGACGCGGCGTTCAAGGCGTCGCGCTTGGCTGGAGGCGTCATCCAGCTTGAATTGGAAGTAGCCGGCGCGTTCAGGTCCGGAAGCCATGTGGGTTCTCGCAGCCGCCTGCCAGCCTGGTTGCAGCATCGTGTCGGCATGCAGCAGCAGCAGCCAGTCCTGCCCCGCTGCCTCTACCCCCGCGGAAAGCTGGAAGCCGCGGCCGCGCGGCGCCGAAATCAATCTGGCCAAAGAGTATTTCAGCACCGGTGGGATGATGCTGCCGCCATCCACAACGATGATCTCGACGACAAGCCGGCAAGCAAGCATTTCAAGTATCTGGTCGAGACCAGGTCCGGCGTTGAGCACGGGAATGACGACGGCAATGCATCCGTTCGCTGTATGTTCTTGACGCTGATCCAAGTCAGACATACAACTTCAAGAACGTAGAGGGAACATGATCATGCGAATTTGCATCTTCAGCGTACTATGCCGGCGTTCGTGACCGGCCGCCAGCTTTTGAAGCATATGACGGGGGTATTCCCGCATGGATAAGTCCGAGCCGGTCGGCTTGATGCCCAGTGAGCAGCGATCCGGACGCGGCGCGGTCGGCAATCCCCGTGTGCGGTTCGACAGCCTGGTGAAATCGCCGTTTGACGATGGCTGGAATACGCTCGCCGACGCGTTCGGCGACTTGCCGCCGTTGCCGACAACCTTGATCCGCGATGCCAGCCGCTCCGCGATCAGCTGGAACACCTCGCCCGACATCGGCTTCGATCGTTCGGTCAATCCGTACCGCGGCTGCGAGCATGGTTGCGTTTACTGCTTCGCGCGTCCGACTCATGCCTATCTTGGCTACTCGCCGGGATTGGATTTCGAGACCAAGCTGATCTTCAAGCCTAACATCGCGGAACTTCTGGAGCGTGAACTATGCAAGCCAGGATATTCGGTTCGCAGCATGGCGCTCGGCACCAACACCGATCCCTATCAGCCGGTAGAGCGCACCTTGAAGCTGACCCGCGCAATATTGGAGGTGCTGGACCGGTTCAACCATCCGGTCGGGATCGTCACCAAGTCGGCCGGGGTGCTGCGCGACATCGACATCCTGGGTTCGATGGCGAAACGCAACCTAGCGCGGGTTTATCTGTCCGTCACCACGCTTGATCCCGCCCTGGCGCGCCGCATGGAGCCCCGTGCCGCGACACCATCGCGGCGCCTGAGCGCGATCACGGAGCTTGCCCGCGCGGGCATTCCAGTCGGGGTTTTGACGGCGCCGATGATACCGGGGCTGAACGATTGCGAGTTGGAAAAGCTTTTGGAAGCCGCCTCGCGTGCCGGTGCGCGTTTTGCCGGCTATGTGCTGCTACGCCTGCCGCATGAGCTGCGCCAGATGTTCGAGGACTGGCTTCACGCCCACTATCCCAACCGCGCCCGGCACGTGCTTAGCCTGATCCGCGACACCCGCGCCGGCGCGCTGAATGATGGCCGGTTCCATCACCGCTTTGCTGGTCAAGGCGCCTATGCGAACCTGCTGGCCAGCCGGTTCACGCGAGCCGCCAGGCAGTGGGGCCTGGACGGTTCCAGCGAGGGCCTGGATCGCTCGCGTTTCGCCGTTCCGGACATGGAAATCGCGTCCGACCCAAAGGGTCAACTCGACCTGTTTTAACTCATGCCGCAGGCGCTGTTCAACACGGTGGCTGAAGGCCGTTCGCACAAACGAGAGTCGTGCCGGGGGGTACCAGCACCGTCTGGCGCGGCGGGCTGCTGCTGCTGAAGCTGAGGCAACCGCCCAGTGCCAACGGCAGTGCCAGAACCAGGACCGACAATGGGAAAGACTTCATGAACCGAGCTCCTGCAGATCGTTGAGACGGAGGCACAACGCTTTCCATCTTCAGCTTCAACTATATTGCTGCGTTCGATAGGCGACCGCAATCATCAGCCGGCGGCGCCATGACCTAAAAGAACATTTTCCAAGCCGCCATGCCATAGCCTGCAAGGTTCAGATGAAGACATCATAGCGTCTTGTATCGATCATAAAACGAAGCTGTTGTCCGCCGGACTGGAGGTTTGGCGCAGAGTCGGCGCGCAGATGATCGATGTAAGCGCTCATCAGCTTGGTTCGCAAAGGATCAAGCTTGATCGGGACGCTCGATTTTCCGGCAATCGAAAGCGTCAGCAAGCCATCCTGGGAACTGCCGGACATCGTGACGATCCCTGTGGCTTGTACCGCCTGATCGAGGACGGGCGGAACGGTTATCGCGAGATACAGGCTCAGTGCTATGGCCTGATCCAGCCCGATCGTGTCGCCGAACTCGAAGCCCTCAACCTCAAGCCTGTCAGCTTGGAGGCCGGCGATGTAGCAAAGGCTTGACAGGATCTCCCGAACCAATTCGCGGATTGGAATCTCGGTCATGTCGCCGGTGGCATAGACCTGCCTGTAGGCTATCGCCATGGCTTGCACGTGCTCCTCCATGAACCGGAGATCGTCACCGTGCTGGTTGTCGGACGGGAAACGTTTTTTCAAATTCATCAGGCTGATGATGATCTGAAAATTGTTCTGGATGCGGTGGTTCAGTTCTCGGAGAACACGGTTGGTCTGTATCACCGGAAGCTCGATTCAATGAGCCGAATGAACTACGGCGATCGACTTGCGGCCATTCTGGGCCCACGACAGCACTTGGCTGTCAATCATTGCCGCAGGCCGGACTCTAGGCGGAGTCGGAAGCAGCGGAACCAGAGCCTTGCCAGAACTGGTCGACCGCAGCGTCCCAGGTCGTGTCTGGGCCAACCCGCAACTGGCCGGGCGTGGTCAGCAACTCTGCCAGGCGCGTACGTGCCCGGTTGACCCGGCTCTTCATCGTCCCCACGGCGCACTGGCAGATGCGCGCAGCCTCCTCGTATGAAAGTCCGGAGGCCCCGACGAGGATAAGCGCCTCGCGATGATCATCGGCGAGCTTGTTCAAGGCATCCCGGAAATCGAGGAAAGCCATGTGGCCTTCCTGTGCCGGGTGGCTGGCGAGCTTGGCGGAATACTGGCCGTCGGTGTCAGCAACCTCGCGACGCCGCTTGCGGAACTCCGAATAGAATTCATTGCGTAGGATGGTATAGAGCCAGGCGGTCATGTTGGAACCAGGCTCGAACGACGCCAGATTGGCCCATGCCTTGACCAGCGTCTCCTGAACCAGATCGTCCGCACGATCGGACCGGCCGCAAAGCGATATCGCGAATGCCCGAAGCTTTGGCACCGCGGCAAGCAGCGCCACTTTCGGATCAGGATGGCTACGGGCCGGCGATCTCGCCGTTTCCGTCGTATCTGGACCTGTATCGGCTGCCACTATACGCCACCCTTTTTCCGATCCAGATCCCGCAGCAGCTTCAGAAAACGATACGGGACGGGTTCGTGCAAGACTTCATCGTAAACCGCCTGCAACTGACGGCCTATCTGGGATTGTATATCCAATGCCAGTGGCGGCGTCTGCGGCACCATCATCACACGTGAGTTAGAACCGGGAAAAGTGTTCGCCACGGCCGGTTCCACGATCGGGGTTTCGGTAACACCTGCTTCAACTGCCTTGTCAGGCTTCATGACATTCATCTGTCGTTGTGCAACAATGTTGAGACCGGTCATTACATTGGTCATTCCAGGTTGAAGGGCGCTACAGGCGGATAGGTTCCGAAGCATCAGAAGATGAAATTCTCGCTAGTTTTTCAATTCAAAGCAAGAACCTGCCCGACGAACCTGGATAGCGGCGGTTCGGCCGGCGAACAGATGCCGCGGGCGAGTTCTGGCGAAACGTTGTTTTGATCTGCCCGCATCAACCGGATAGTTGTCGTTCCTCGCGAGGCCTTGCGCAAACCGGCAGTATCGCATACCGCCGGCATCACGTCTGGAGTGTCATTCATGTCCCTGTCGTCCGCCATCGGCCCACAGCTGCCGTATCTTCGCCGCTTTGCCCGTGCCCTGACGGGCAATCAGGCGAGTGGCGACGCCTACGCCGTGGCGACCCTGGAGGCATTGATCGAACAGGATGGCCTCGACGGCAACGAGGCCGACGCTCGGCAGATGCTGTTCAAGCTGTTCCTCAAGATTTGGGGTTCGGTATCGTTGAACCAGGCTGCCGACGATGACACGCCAATGTCGATCATCGGCGCCGCCGACCGCTCGCTTGAAGCAATCACACCGATGCCCAGGGTGGTTTTCCTGCTGCGAACCGTCGAAGGATTCACCAACGAGGCCATCGCCGACATGCTCGACGAGCCGGTGTTCGAGATCGAGATGCTGATCGATAAGGCCGGACGCGAGATCGCGGCACAGCTGACCACCGACGTGCTCATCATCGAGGACGAGCCGATCATCGCCATGGACCTGGAGACGATCGTCCAAGACCTTGGCCACAAGGTACTGGACGTGGCCCGGACCCATCAGGAGGCGGTGCGGGCAATCCTGGAGCACTCCCCCGGGCTGGTGCTGGCGGACATCCACCTGGCCGACGGCAGCTCGGGCCTCGACGCCGTCAACGAGATACTGACGCGATGCGACGTTCCCGTGATCTTCATAACCGCCTACCCCGAGCGGCTGCTGACGGGAGAGCGGCCTGAGCCCGCATTCCTGATCACCAAGCCGTTTCGCACCGAGACGGTGAAGGCGATCATCAGCCAGGCGCTGTTTTTCGATCGCCGGGCGTCCCTGACCTCTCAATCCACTGCTCATTAAGGGGCTACCGCCCATTAAGCGGGCCACTGCCCATTAAGGCAGCCGGTAATCTGACAACCCGGAACGAAACGCAGGTGTGCGCATTCGCAATGATACCGATGATGGCAGCGGGGTTCCAGTCGGTTTGGCATCTGCCGCTGTTACTCGGCGCCAGCCTTATTGAATGCTGGCAACCAGCACGCAACACCAGGCATCGCTGATGCCTGCTACAGGAGTCGTGGAATGGACAAGGATCGGGTCGCGGGCGCTGCCAAGCAGGTTAAGGGCGCACTGAAGGAAGGCATGGGCAAGCTGACAGGCGATACCAAGCTCAAGGCCGAGGGCAAGGCGGACAAGGTTGTCGGCAAGGCTCAGAACGCCGTCGGCGGTGCCAAGGACGCCGTTCGAAAATAGCTTCCACTTCTGATGAAAGGCCAAGCCATGTCCTACTCCAGCAGCACCGAGCGTCAGCTCAACGAGGCGACCGGCGCCGCCAGGTCGGCGTATGATACCGCGGCCGCTACCGCGAGCGATCTCGGCCAACAGGCCGTCAAGGCGGCATCCAATGCCGGTGCGACGATGCGCGATGCCGCTGGCCGGGCGAGCGAGGTTGCGACCGACGTCGGCGATCGGGTTTACAAGCGCGGCATGCAGGCCAGCGAACAGGTTTCTCGCCATGTCGAGTCCCAGCCGCTATCTTCGTTGCTGGTGGCGGCATCGGCGGGATTCATCGTCGGATTGCTAATGGCTCGCCGCTGACCCACGGGATCGCCAGGACCGCGGAACCTCGGCCGTCAACGCGAGGTTCCGCGGTCATGGAGAGCACGGCGCCCGAATGAGCACCCATGTGCATCCGGGCGCCGGCCACCCGGTCGAGCCCAACGATCTGGTGGACATTCCCCGGCTGATCACCGCCTACTTCACGGGTAGGCCAGATGCTTCGGTCTCCGCCCAACGTGTCGCCTTCGGCACCTCGGGTCATCGTGGTTCGGCCTTTTCCAATTCATTCAACGAAGACCACGTTCTGGCTATTGCCCAGACGATCTGTCGTTTTCGGAAGTCACAGGGGATAGACGGCCCGCTGTTCCTCGGGCGCGACACCCACGCTTTGTCCGATCCGGCGTTCGTCACCGTGATCGAGGTGCTGGCCGCCAACGACGTCGATGTTCGAGTCGATGCGCAGGACCGCCCGACCCCGACGCCGGCGATCTCACACGCCATATTGGCCCATAACAGGGGCCGGACCGCTGGCCTCGCGGATGGCATCGTGCTCACGCCTTCGCACAACCCGCCGGCCGATGGTGGGCTGAAGTATAATCCGCCGAGCGGCGGCCCGGCAGGTGCGGACGCGACCCGATGGATCGAGCAGGCCGCCAACAGGCTGCTGGAACAGGGTCTCGCGGGCGTGCACCGCATCCCCTACGCCGAGGCGCGAAAATCGTCCTTCCTTCAGCTGCACGACTATGTCGAACATTATGTCGCCGACTTCGCGACCGTCATCGACATGGAGGCAATTCGAAGTTCGGGCGTGGCGATCGGCATCGATCCGCTCGGCGGGTCGAGCCTGCCGTTCTGGCAGTCGATCATCGAGCGCTACGGCATCAAGGCACAGATCGTCAGCGACCGGATCGATCCGACCTTCGGCTTCATGACCGCAGACTGGGATGGCAAGATCCGGATGGACTGCTCCTCGCCCTATGCCATGGCGCGGTTGATCGGAATGCGGGATCGCTTCGATGTCGCCTTCGCCAACGATCCCGACGCCGATCGCCACGGCATCGTTTGCCGATCCGCGGGCCTGATGAACCCGAACCATTTCCTGACCGCGGCAATCGACTACCTGTTCACGCACCGGCCGGACTGGCCGGCGAGCGCCGGGGTCGGCAAGACCCTCGTGTCGAGCGCCAGCATCGATCGGGTCGCGGCCCGTCTCGGGCGAAGGCTGTTCGAGGTTCCGGTCGGCTTCAAATGGTTCGTGGACGGGCTGCTCGACGGATCGCTCGGCTTTGTCGGGGAAGAGAGCGCCGGCGCCAGCTTCCTCCGGCGCGACGGCTCGGTGTGGACCACCGACAAGGATGGGCTGATCCTCGGGTTGCTCGCCGCCGAGATGACCGCGCGCACCGGCCGCGATCCGGGCGAGCTTTATCGGCGCGTGATCCAGGATTTGGGCATCAACGAAGGCGCGCCGTATTACGAGCGCATCGATGCGCCGGCGACGGCGCTGCAGAAGCGGACATTGGCCACGCTGTCGTCGGACCAGGTCGATGCCGGGAAGCTGGCGGGCAGCGCCGTTGAAGCGATCCTGACCACGGCGCCCGGCAACGGCGAGACGCTCGGCGGGATCAAGGTGGTCGCAGCCGATGGCTGGTTCGCCGCCCGCCCGTCCGGCACCGAGGATGTCTATAAGATCTATGCGGAGAGTTTCCGCAGCGAAGCGCATCTTCGCGCCATCCAGGACGAGGCGCGCCAGGTGGTGGAGCGCAGCCTGGGCAAGTAGCTGGGATCGTTCAGTCGATCTCGAACATGCCCTCGACCTCCACCGTGGCATTGCCGGGAAGCGAGGGCACGCCGATGGTGCTGCGAGCATGGCGGCCGGCGTCGCCGAACACCGCGACAGCCAGGTCGGAGGCGCCGTTCATGACCTGGGCATGGGCCGTGAAGTCCGTGGGTGCCGCGATGAAGCCGCCCAGCCGGACCACGCGGCGAACGCGATCAAGGCTGAAGCAGGCGGCCTTCAGTTGCGCCAGCACGTTGATGAAGCACAGCCGGGCGGCATCCTGGCCGTCCTGGATCGACATGCCCTGGCTGATCTTGCCGGTATGGACGATGCGGCCATCGACCACCGGTATCTGGCCGGAGACCACCACCAGCTTGCCGGTGACGACGAAGGGCACGTAGTTGGCAAGCGGCGTCGCCGGCACCGGCAGGGTGATGCCGAGTTCGGCCAGGCGAGTTTCAATCTTTCCGGCCATGCTGTCGCTCAGGAGGCTTGCCGGCTGATGACGCGAAAGGCGCGGCGGCGAGCCTGAGCGTTGGCCGGTAGGTCGAGCGGCAGCAGCGCCGCTTCCGGCTCCGGGTTCACCGCCTCGGGGATGTCATGGCCGAGATAGCTCGCCGCCAGGTTTCGAAAGACATAGTCCAGCATCG
>JANXRT010000059.1 GCA_025356735.1 Acetobacteraceae bacterium
GGAAGTCGCGTTTCGTCGGATCGGCGACGTGGACGCCGGACAAGGGAGATTTCGCCGGAGCCGTCCCCAACACGGTCATATTCGGAGTGGCAGCAGACGTATCGGCCATCTTGGTCCTCGATCCTCGCGTTCAGCCTTGCGTCAGGCCGGTCGAAGCCCAGCTTGGGACCTCTACAGGTGACACGAACGATATATTAGGGTTGTGCTCCCGCCCCTGCAGCACGGGCGCGGACGGCGATTGCACCACAACGACGGCGAAAGATAGTGGAAATGAACGATACCTCGGCACCGTCTCCGTCCCGGCCGCCGCACGATGCCCTGAAGCCCGCAGCGCGAGCTTGGTTCGAGACGTTGCGCGACAGGATTTGCGCCGATTTCGAGGCGATCGAGAAGGAGCAAGCGGGCCCCTTCGCCGACCGCCCCGCCGGACGCTTCGAGCGCCAGCCCTGGGACCGCCCGACCGAGGACGGCTCGCCCGGCGGCGGCGGCGTGATCAGCGTGATGCGCGGGCGGGTATTCGAGAAGGTCGGCGTCAACGTCTCGACCGTGTGGGGGGAGTTCTCGCCGGAGTTCCGCAAGCAGATACCGGGCGCCGAGGACGACCCGCGGTTCTGGGCGTCGGGCATCTCGATCGTCGCCCACCCGCAAAGCCCGCTGGTGCCGGCCGCGCACATGAACACGAGGATGCTGGTGACCACCAAGGGCTGGTTCGGCGGCGGCGGCGACCTGACGCCGATGCGGCTTGAGACCGATGAGGCGCGGGAGGACGCCGCCGCCTTCCACGCCGCCTTCAAGGCCGCCTGCGACCGCCGCGATCCGGATTGCCACGCGGAATACAAGGAGTGGTGCGACCGCTATTTCTTTCTGCCGCATCGCAATGAACCGCGTGGCGCCGGCGGCATCTTCTTCGACCGGCTCGACGGCGGCGACCTTCTTTCCGACTTTGCCTTCACGCAGGATGTCGGCAACGCCTTTCTCGATGTCTATCCGCGCATCGTCCGCCGGCGCATGGGAACGGCCTGGACGGCCGGGCAGCGTGACCACCAGCTGGTCCGGCGGGGGCGCTATGTCGAGTTCAACCTGATCCACGACCGGGGAACGCTGTTCGGGCTGAAGACCGGCGGCAATGTCGATGCGATACTGATGAGCCTGCCGCCTGAGGTGCGGTGGACTTAGAAGCATGGCGCTCTGCGTCACCTACCGACCGTGGCCGACCCGGCTGTCCAGGAACGCCTTCACTTCCTCACGGTCCTTGGCGTAGGGCGCGGGATCGCCGGTGACTTCGGCATAAATTTCATCGATGACGACGATCGGCATGTCCAGCGCCGTCAGCAGATCCAGCCGCCCTGCCGTCCACAGGCTGTTGGGTGGCCCGGCATCCGGAATGACAAGGATGCAGCGGAATTTCAGCGTCCGTGCTCCTGCCGGTAGATGCCGACGAGGGTGTCGGCCATCGCTTCGACCTCGTGGCGGGGCAGGCGCGGCAACGGAACGCCGCGCTCTCCCAGGGTCGGCAAGAGTTGCGGATAGTCGCGCAGACCCAAGGCCTCCATCGCGGCCTGTGCAGCCATTCGCCCCTCCGAGAAGGCGACCACCGGATCATCGGACCGCGGCGGCTCGGCCTGGTAGCCGGTGATCCGTTCCAGGTTGTCACGAATGAGCGCGGTCATCGTCGTTCCGTGTTGCGCGGCATAGGATCTGGCGTGCTGCACCAGGCCATCCGGCCGGTTCAGGGTGGTGTTGCGCATCATGTGGCTATCCTGCCGTCCACATGTATATGCGAAATGTATATGCGAAAGGCGGTTGCACGGCCATCTTGCCGATGCCGGATCATGGCCGCAATCTCGTTCGGTAAAAACCGGGAATGTCCAACATGATCACCGTCCATCACCTCAACGACAGCCGTTCCCAGCGCATCCTGTGGCTGCTCGAAGAGCTCGGCGTGCCTTACGAGATAAAGAAGTACCAGCGCGACCCGACCACGCGGCTGGCGCCGCCGGAGCTGGTTGCCGTG
>JANXRT010000062.1 GCA_025356735.1 Acetobacteraceae bacterium
AACAAGGCAAGAGGGCCGCCGTCGCCCTGTCTAGACTTCGCCGGGGAAACGCCCGAAGCGTTTCCGTTAACCAGCGGGGTTCCAAGGGCCGACTGCCCTTTTGCGGGTTTGGGCAGAGCGCATACTTCCTTATACGGTTCCATCCGCATGTAGCTTTGAAATCTCGGCCGCCGCATACCCCAACTCGGCAAGCACCGCCTCGGTATGCTGCCCAAGGGCCGGGGGTGGCGTGTCCACCCGGGCTCCGCCATGGGCGAACTTGAAGGCGGCGACCGGGACGGTGAAGCTGCCCTCAACGCCCTGGGCGCCATTGTGCTGGTGGAGGACGTTTCGGCTGGCGAGTTGGGGGTCGGCCAGGGCCTCGCGCATTTGGCGGACGCGGGCGGCGGGGATGTGGCGGGACTGGAAGAAGGTTTCCCAGTTGTCGGCGGTGTCGGTTTTCAGGTAGGCGCCGATTATCTTGGCTTCCTCGGCGAAGGACGAGATACGTTCGGCGTTGGTTTTCTTGGTCAGCTCGGGTTTGCCGATCGCGGCCCAGAAGCGCTTCTGCTGGCGCAGGTTGCTGGCACCCAGCATCAGCATGCCGTCCTTGGTTTCATAGCCGCTGTTGGTGGCGGTGCCCTGGGTGTTGCCGTGCGGCTTCGGGTGCGCGCCGGTGCGAGTGTAGGCGGTGATGTGGGAGCTCATCAGCACCATCGCGACATCCAGCATCGCCATGTCGATGCGCTGGCCGCGGCCGGTGCGCTCGCGTTGGAACAGAGCGGTCGCCAGCGCGAATGCGCCCATGGTGCCGGTGGCGTAGTCGATCGCCGGGGAGCCGAATTTGACCGGGTGCACCTCCTCGGTGCCGGTCATCGCCATGATGCCGGAGGTGGATTGAATAACGTGGTCGTAGGCCGTCATCTGCCCGCGCGGGCCGTCCTGACCGAACGCTGACATCGAGGCGTAGATCAGCCGCGGATTGATCTTCGACATGGCCTCATAGCCCAGCCCCAGCGCCTCGAACGCGCCGGGGCGGTAGTTCTCGACCATCACGTCGGCGGTGGCGACGAGCTTCTTCAACACCTCCCTGCCCGCCTCGGTCTTGAGGTCCAGCGTGATCGATCGCTTGTTCGAGCCCTGGGTCAGGAAGCCGGTGCCCATGCCGATGGCGTTGAGCGCCTCGTCGGGTCCGGAATCCCGGCTCTGGTCGGGGTCGGACGGGTGCTCGACCTTGATCACGTCGGCGCCGAACAGGCCGAGCTGGTAGGCGGCGAACGGGCCGGCCAACACGTGGGTGATGTCGATGACGCGGATGCCCTCAAACGGCCGCACGTCTTTTCCGTTGCTCATCGATGTTTCCCCAAGATTTCGAAAACCGTGGCCGCTTGCCCGCCGGGCGTCAACCGGGTTGGATGGCGCCGGGAAACAAGGGAAACGAACATGACGGTCGACCTGATCATCGACGGCCCGATCGCCAAGATCGTGCTCAACCGGCCTGAGAAGATGAACGCGCTGACCAACGAGATGCGCGGCCTGCTGCGCGACTACTTTTTCGAAGTTCGCTACAACGACGCCATCCGCGCCGTCATCGTCACCAGCGAGGGCCGCGCCTTCTGCACCGGGGCCGATGTCGGGCGGATGGGAGACAGCGACCTGCGCGCGTCCCGCCAACGCATGCAGGCCGGCAGCCATGCCTTCATCCGCATCATGCATGCCACCGAAAAGCCGGTGATCGCCGCGGTGCGTGGCCATTGCGTGGGCGTCGGCATGTCGATCGCATTGGCCTGCGACATCACCGTGGCGTCCGACGACGCAAAATTCGGCCAGCTGTTCCGGCGCATCGGCCTCGGCCCCGATGGCGGCGCGATCTGGTTCCTTAACCAGCGCATCGGCATGGCGCGCGCCAAGGAGCTTGTCTTTTCGGGCCGCATCGTCGAAGCGGAGGAGGCATTGTCGCTCGGCCTGGCCAACTTCGTGGTGCCCGGCGACCAGCTGATGGCGAAGGCGGAGGAGCTGGCGGCCGACTACGCCGCCGGGCCGACTTTCGCGCTCGGCATGGCGAAGAAATTGTTTCACATGGGCGCCAGCCCGTCGCTCGAGGATTTCCTGGAGATGGAAATGATGGTGCAGCCGCAGTTGATCCACAGCGCCGACCACCAGGAAGGCAAGGCAGCATTCGTTGAAAAACGTAAGCCGAAATTCAACGGCCGATAGAATTACGTTTATCAAAGATTTGCAGTGAGCTGCACAGTATCGGTAGATACAAGCACGATCGCCGGACTCGCACGATCAGGGAACTTCCATTTACCGCCCCCATCAATCTTGTCGCGCCGCAGTCAAGCGGACTTCAGGTTACTGCGCGTATCAGGTTGCCGGATAATCGGGTTACTAACCATCGGCAACTAAATAGCAATCGAGGCCGATCGACACGCCTAATTCTCTTGCACACGAATGCGTGATCTGCTTCTCTCACAAAATAGTGAGTTAGGGAGTTTGAAAATGCAATCCGCTTTCAACAATTCCACTTTTCAAAAGGTCGCTGCCGCAATCGAACGATCGACAGGCATCAAGGCTCATGGAATCTCATTGTCCACCCAGCTTGGCGAGGATTTGGCGCTTGACCAGTCAAGCCGGCAAAAACTCGCGCTCCAGCTTCAGGAAAGTCACGGAATCGAACTTTCACTTACCGACATGGAGCGCTTTGCCAGCATCGCCGACATCGTTACCTGCTCAAGCCGTCAGTACTTCAAGGATATCCAGGAACCGGCTGCGGCGATGGTGGTCTAGGCTTGCTGGTTCCGCGCCAGGTCGATCTTGCCCAAGGAATCTTGTTGCCATGATCCCGGCTCCAGAAGCAGCCGATGCAGGAAAAACTTCCAGCGAAGCCGGCCGCTTTCGGGAAGGGCGGCTCGGCATGGGATGGAGCCAGGCGGCCTCGGCCAGGACCGTCCAGGTGGAGGAGGCCACGCTCCGGCATTGGGAAGACGGAAATCAAGCTCGTCCCCGCGCCGATACTGGCCTGGGTCGGCATGTACGCCCCAAGCCACCCCGCTGAAGACCTGCCGCTTCGCGACAGGTTCTGAGGGCGTAGCAGGCACTCCAGCAATCGTTCCTACGATTGATGGAGTGCCTGCGGAGGGTTGCCCCTGGCGCCATCGAGGGGCTGGCCCCTCCCCTTCCTGCTAACTAGATAGCGTCCCAGGCATAAACATCCCGCGTCCGCTCCAGCGGCGTCAGGCTCGGCAGGAACGCCGGCAGCAGCCGCTCGGCCATCGCCTCCGGCGTCCAACCCTCGCTGCTGTGCATGGTGCGGATGGGGCGTGGCTGGCTGTACAGGTAGATCTCGTTGCCACGGGCGCCGAGGATCTGGCCGCTGATCTTCTCGGCTGCCGGCGAGGCGAGGAAAGTCGCCAGCACCGCCACCTGATCAGGCCGGGTTTTCTGCGCGCGGACCTGCAGCGCCGCCTCGTCCTGGCCGGGAATGCTCTCGATCATGCGGCTGAAGGCGTGCGGGCCGATGCAGTTGGAGCGTACGTTGTAGCGCTGCATGTCCATCGAGATCGAGCGCGACAGCCCGGCGATGCCGAGCTTGGCGGCGGCGTAGTTGGCCTGGCCGACGCTGCCGATCAGGCCGCTGGTCGAGGTCATGTGGACGAACGCACCGGACAGTTGCTTGCGCATGTGCGGGATGGCGGCGCGGCTGACGTTGAAGGCGCCGTAAAGATGCACCTTCATCACCGCATCGAATTCCTCGGGCGTCATGTAGTGGAACATGCGGTCGCGCAGGATGCCGGCGTTGTTCACTACGACATCGATGTGGCCGAACCGGTCGACCGCGGTCTGGACGATGGCTTGCGCCGCGTCCCATTCCGCGACGCTGTCGGTGTTGGCGACGGCCTGGCCCTGGCCGTGCAGCGACTCGATCTCGTTGACCACCTGCTGGGCGGGACCGCCGTCGAAGCCCTGGCCATCGACCGCGGCGCCGACGTCGTTGACCACGACCTGGGCGCCCTCGTCGGCCATCGCCAGCGCGATCGCACGCCCGATGCCGCGCCCGGCGCCGGTCACGACGCACACTTTTCCCTGCAACATGGTTCCGGTCATCTGGCGTTCTCCCATTGGTTTCGCGTTGGCGTCAGAATGCGTCAGCGGCGATGGCTTGTCATCCTCCCCATCAGCGAGTGACGCAGCTTACATTCTTCGCTGAACTTTCATGGTTTCTGGTGTCATCCAACGATGGATGGAGGCACGACGATGACCGCACCCCTGAAGTCCAACCTGTTCCGCGACCTGTCGGCGACCTGGATGCAGGCCAGCGCGCCGGTCCGGACGCAAGGCCGTCCGCGGCTGGTCGGGGTATGGGCATACAACGCCGACACCGGCCGGCCGGTGTTCCAGTGGGAGCAGTCAGACGAGCCGGCGATGCCGCTCAGCATCCTGGCCGATCAGGACCGATAGACGAGGAACCCGGCGATCGCGTCGAGCATCGCCTCGGGTTCGTCGGCTCGGATCGAGTGGCTGGAGTTTTCGAAAATTCGCAGGTCGGAGCCGGGCAGCAGCCGATGGATCTCCTCCGAGAACTCCGGCGGGCAGATCCAGTCGTGGCGGCCGGCGAGGATCAGCGTCGGCGCGGTTATGGAGGCGAGTTCGGGGCGGATGTCGAATGTGCGGAGGAAGCCGCCGGGGCCGAAGGCTCGGTTGAGCGGCTCGGGCTCGTGCATCGCGCGGGCCCGGCCGGCCGCGGCGGCGACGGGGTCGTAACGGCGGGAATAGAGCGGGCCCATGACTTCGAAATAGTGCTGCAACTCGTCGCGGGTGCGGAAACTCCCTGCCCACAGCGTTTCGCACACGCGCTGCTGCTCGGGCGTACCATTCTGGCGGACGATGTCGGCGGCGCGCGCGATGAAGCCGCCATGCGCGGCGGTGACGATCAGCACGAGGTGGGACACCGATTGCGGATACCGCGCGGCATGGGCCATCGCCACCATGCCGCCGTAGCTGGTTCCAATCGATATTATCTTGTCGAGGCCAAGATGGCGCCGCAGCGCCTCCATGTCCTCGACGTTCTCGTTGAGGTTGTACAGCGCGGGATCGCCGCGGTCCGACCGTCCCTGCCCGCGATGATCGAAATAGACCAGCTGTAGCCGATCGGCGAGCCTGCCCATGCCGGGCTTGAAGCCGGTATGGTCGCCGCCAGGGCCGCCATGGATGATGAACGCGGCCGGATGCTCGCGCATCGTGTCGCCGTCGGGCACCAGGCCGGCGCCCTCGATGTCGAAGTAAATGCGGGTGCCGCGCAGGCTGGCGTGCATGGAGCGCTCCTTTGGAATGCCAGTCCTATGAAAGGCCGGGGCACTTTGACACGGCCTGGCGGGCCAAGGACACTGGCGCCAAATCTGTGGGAGACGACCGATGCCCGACATCTTGCCGATCCGCAAAATCGGGTTCATCGGGCTCGGCGTGATGGGGGAGCCGATGTGCGGCCACCTGGCGCGCCGGTGCGGATTGCCGGTGCTGGCCGCCGACCTGCGGTCGGAGCCGGCGGCGAGGCTGGCGGCCGACGGTGTCCAGCCCGCTTCCATTTCCGACATTGCCGTCGCCTGCGACCTGATCCTGTTCTCGCTGCCGGATGGCAAAGCGGTTCAGGGCGTACTGGCTGAACTGGAACCGCGGCTGCGGCCGGGCCAGGTGGTGGTCGATACCAGCACCTCGCCGGTGGCGATGACGCGTGCGATCGGCGCCCGGCTGGAAGCGGCCGGCATCGCCTTCGCCGACGCGCCGATCGCGCGCACGCGGGAAGCCGCCTCGCGTGGGGAACTCAGCATCATGGTCGGGGCATCGGATGAAGTGTTCGCCCATGTCCGCCCGATGCTGGAAACGATGGGCACCGATGTCACCCATTGCGGCCCGATCGGCGCCGGCCAGGTGGTGAAGATCCTCAACAACATGCTGGTGTTCCAGAATGTCTGTGCGCTTGCCGAGGCGATGGCACTCGGCCGGCGCGAAGGGGTCGCCGCCGATGTCCTGCTCGGCACCATCGCCAAGGGTTCCGGCGATAGCTTCGTTCTCCGGAATCACGGCATGAAGTCGATGCTACCGGGCAACTTCCCCGAGCGCGCGTTCTCGACCCGATACGCGATCAAGGACCTGTCCTACGCGCTGCAGATGGCAGCCGACGCGGGCGTGCGGATGGATGGCGCGGAGCTGACGATGGAGCGGCTGATCGCCTCGGACGCCGCCGGCAACGGCGACGTGTATTTTCCGGCGCTGATGCGGCTGATCGACCGCGCGCCGGACGGCAAGTGATGGCCGGGTTTCCGCCAGCCGCCGCATGGCGCGCGACCTGCGGCAGCGACCCGGTGCTGGCGGTCTGGGCGGGCGGCTGGCCGGTGTGCTTCACGGTGCGCAGCGGCGATCGGCAAACCAGCTTCGAGTTCATCGACGGGCACGTCACTGCCAACAACGGCAAGGCGCAATTCATCCTGATGGCCCCCGAGCCGATCTGGGAAAAATTCCTGCAGCCGTTTCCGCCGCGCCACCATCACGCCATCCTGGCGATGCGTATGCGGGTGCCGGAGTTCGTGATCGAGGGCGACGAGCTGGCCTTCGCGCAATACTGCCACGTCGTGCGGCGCGTGCTCGACATCGGCAAGTGGCTGGCGCTCGGCAACCCGGCACCGGCGCCGGTGTCGCTGCGGCCGGCGCTGGGCGACTGGCCGATGGCTGAAATCGCCGGCCGCTATGTCGAGGTGACCGCGCGGGGTGTGGATCATCGGATTTACTGTGAACAGGCCGGAACGAGCGGCCCAACCATCCTGTGCCTGCACACCGCCGGCGCCGATGGCCGGCAGTTCCACCGGCTGATGGCCGACCCCCGATTGGCGGCGTACCGGATGGTTTCGTTCGACCTGCCCTGGCACGGCAAGTCGCCGCCACCCACCAACGCGATCCCGGGTTCCTGGCGATTGGATACGGACCTGTATGTCGAGTTGATCCTCGGCTTCATCGCCGCCGCCGGGTTGGAAAGACCCATCGTGCTCGGCGCCTCGATGTCGGGCGAAATCTGCCTGGAACTCGCCTACCGCGATCCGGACAAGTTTTCGGGGATCATCGCCTGCGAGGCTTGCGACAGGATCGAGCGGCGGCGCGCCATGTGGGCGGCCGACCCGCGCGTCAACCAGGCTTATTTCATTCCCGAATGGATCACCGGGCTGATGGCGCCGCAATCCCGGGCGGAAGCCGCCGCCGACGTCAACTGGCACTATGCCCAGGGCGGCCCTGGCGTCTTCGCCGGCGATATTGCCTTCTATGCCGATGAGTGGGACGCCCGCGACCGGGTCGCGCGCATCGACACCACGCGCTGCCCGTTGTTCATGCTGACCGGCGAATATGATTACTCCTGCACCGCCGAGGCCTCGGCCGCAACGGCGGCGAAAATTCCCGGCGCGCGGTTCCAGCGCATGGACGGCATCGGCCATTTCCCGTTCGCCGAAAATCCGAGACTGTTCGCCGACTATCTGCTGCCCGTTCTGGCCGAGCTTGAGGCTGGTCAAACGCGGCCGGCTGAGCGAGTCTAGCCGCTTCTCCGGAGAAACAGCCATGCTCACCCTCGCCGACGCCCAGACCATCGTGGCTCACGCCGTCGCCCATGCCCGGGAAAAGAAATTCCAGCCGCTGGCAGTGGCGGTGCTGGATGCGCGCGGGGTGCTGAAGGCGTTCGGCGCCGAGGACGGCACCAGCCTGAAGCGCGCCGAGATCGCCACCGGCAAGGCTTTCGGCGCGCTGTCGCTGGGCATGGGCTCGCGCGCCATTGCCAAGGCCGCCGCCGACCGGCCGGCCTTCGTCGCGGCCGTGACACATGCGGTCGGCGGATCGCTGATCCCGGTGCCGGGCGGCGTGCTGATCCGAGATGGCCAGGGCGGCATCATCGGCGCGGTCGGGATTTCCGGCGACAACTCCGACAACGACGAGGCGGCGGCGCTGGCGGGCGTTGCGGCAACGACGCTGAAGGCCGACCCGGGAGCCTAACCCTGCAACGTCGCGGCGAGGCTGCGGCCGCGCAGGCGGTCGCGCAATCTCCCGACCTGCGGGTCGATCAGGCGTGACATCGCGTAAGCAACCACGAAGCTGAGCCCGATCCCGGACAGATAGGCCGGCATTGAGTATCCTTCCGTCAGCGACAAAACGACGATCATCGCCGGGATATGGTACAGGTATAACGGGAAGGTTATCTCGCCGAGCGCCTGGTCGAGCCGGCGCAGCCGGGAAAGGTTGGTTCTGGCCAGCATTACCATGGCGGCCAGCAGTCCGGCCGTCAGCAGCCCGTCGAAGGTATGGTTCAGGTCAATGCCCGGCAGCTCCAGGTAGATCGGATGCTGAAGGAAGTTCATCTGCATCGCCGGAATGCAGGCCAAGGCGAACCAGCGTGCCGCCTGGCCGCCTGAAAGCGCAGCATAAAGCGCATAGCCGAAGGCGAAATAGGCAACCAGCCCCAGCTTCACCGGAGCAAGGCCAAACAAGGCGGCGGCATAGGCTAGCGTCGCGCAGGCTGCCATCAAGGCCAGCAGGTTGCGGGCGAAAAACCGCGACCACGCAGCCGCCAGCAAGGCCCCGAACACCGCAAGGTAGAAGGCCATCTCGATCCGGACCGCCCATGCGATGCTGAGGAAGTCGAACGGCGCCCAGCGCCGGATCGGGATCGGCAGGAATGCCGCGAGGTTGGCCGTCAGGGCGGCTGGCGAGAAGGCGGCGGAAAAACCCGGCTCGAATACTTGGTCGCGCGCATCGCGCAGGATGCCGAACGAGAAGAACGCGTAGTGCACCGCGATCGACAGGATCACCGCGAGGATGAAATGCGGCACGATCCGCAGCAGCCGGTTGCCGATGAAGGCGAGCGGTTTCTGGAGGTAGAAACGCTGCACCGCCTCGGCGATGACGAAGCCGGATAGGGCGAAGAATACCAGCACGGCGCTGCTTCCGGGCGACAGGCCGAGTGCCAAGTCATGCAGCGGGTCCGGCGCAGCGTTGGCGGTGAAGTGTTGGAACACGACCAAGGAGGCCAGCAGCAGCCTGAAAGCCCCGAACGGGCGATAAGCCAGCAGCCGGACCCGGGTATTCGCGAACGCCTCGGTAGCCGGCTTTTCAAGCGCGGGCGGCACTTCAAGAACAAATGGACGCAAGACCTCTGTCACATCGATCGCCCATGCAAGGCTGGACGGATCGCCAGCTTGGCACCGGTAAAAGAATGGTCGCCGACCGTCTACCCGGCCCTTTGATCCATGGACAGTCTCCCGTTCAGCCGACGCTGAGCATTTCCTGCTCGCTTGACGGGTCGTGCTGGCGCATCAGGCCGCGGCGGAGCTTGTCATGGTCGAGCTCGCCTTCCCACCAGGCGACCACCACCGTCGCCACGCCGTTGCCGATCAGGTTGGTGATCGCCCGGCACTCGCTCATGAACTTGTCGATGCCGAGCACGATCGCCATGCCCGGCACCAGCTTGGGGTCGATCACCGCTAACGTCGCGGCCAGGGTGATGAAGCCCGCTCCCGTCACGCCGCTGGCGCCCTTCGAGGTCAGCATCGCCACGCCGATGATCGTGATCTGCTGACCGAAGCTGAGATCCGCGCCGAGAGCCTGGCCGATGAACAGCGTCGCAAGAGTCATGTAGATGTTGGTGCCGTCGAGGTTGAACGAGTAACCTGTCGGCACCACCAGCCCAACCACCGGCTTGGAGCAGCCGAGCTGCTCCAGCTTGGCCATCAGCTGCGGCAGAGCGCTTTCGGACGAACTGGTGCCTAGCACGATCAGCAGCTCATCCCTGATGTAGGCCATGAACCGGAAGATGTTGAAGCCGACGATGCGCGCGATGATGCCGAGCACCACGACCACGAACAGCGCGGCTGTCGCGTAGAAGGTCAGGATCAGTTCGAACAGGTTGCCGAGTGCCGCCGGCCCGAACTTGCCGACGGTGAAGGCCATGGCGCCGCCTTCATGACGATGCCGATGATGCCGAAGAACACGTGGGCGAGGTCGTCGATCCCCGTGCGCAGCGCCTGGCCGCGGCTGCCCATCGCCATCAGCGAGAAGCCGAACAGGATGGCGACCAGCAGCACCTGCAGGATTTCGCCCTGGGCGAAGCCGCCGACCACCGCGTCGGGAATGATGTGCAGGATGAAATCGACGCTTTTCATCTCGTGCGCCTGGCGGGCGAAGCCGGCGACGCTGGCGGCATCGGGCATCTTGCCGCCGAAATTGGCACCAGGCTTGGTCAGGTTGCCGACCAGCAGGCCGATCAGCAGGGCGAAGGATGAAACCACCTCGAAATAGACCAGCGCCTTGAGCCCGACGCGGCCGACCTTCTTGGCATCCTAGATTTGGGCGATGCCGGAGACGACGGTGAAGAAGATGATCGGCGCGATCAGCATCTTTATCAGCTTGATGAAGCCGTCGCCGAGCGCCTTGACCCAATCGTTGGTGGCGATCGCCGGGAACAGCCAGCCGACCAGCGCGCCGAGCAGGATGGCGAACAGCACCTGGATGTAGAGCACCTTGTAGAACGGCTTCCTGGCGATCGGCTCGGCGCGACCGGGCACTACGGCATCCATGTGCGAATTCCCCAAAACCCCCGGGCTGTGGCGCCCGAGTGGCAATGGTCGCGCAATAGCAGGATTGTCATGCGCGTCAACGGATATCCAGGGGATCGGCAATCATCGCCGCCTTCCCGTGCTTTCCAGACCAACGGCCACACGCCATAGTTCGCCCAAGCAGGGAACGGGGAAGAAAATGGCAAAGCTCACCGGCCGCGTGGCGATCGTCACCGGCGCCAGCCGCGGCATCGGCCAGGCGATCGCCGAACTGTTCGCATCCGAGGGTGCGCGCGTGGTCTGCGCCGCGCGCACGCTGGACGAAGGTGACCATAAGATGCTGGAGGGCTCGCTCAAGCGCACCGTGGATAACATCCGTGCCGCCGGCGGTGAGGCGATGGCCGTCACCGCCGACGTCTCGACCGAGGGCGAGTGCATTTCCCTCGTCGAGCAGGCCCGGGTGGCCTACGGGCCGATCGACATCCTAGTCAACAACGCTGCCCTGAACTACTACATCCCGACCGCCGAATACCCGACCAGCCGGTGGGCGCGGGCCTTCGCGGTCAACGTGCACGGGCCGTTTGTTCTGTCGAAGGCCGTCCTGGCCGACATGATCCGCCGGAGATCGGGCGCCATCGTCAACATCAGCTCAGGGGCGGCGATCGGCCCGGGGCGCGGCCCTTATGAGGACCAGACCGTGCGCGGCGGGGTGCTGTACGGCGCCACCAAGGCGGCGCTGGAGCGCTTCACCCAGGGGCTGGCGCAGGAGATGTCGGAGCATGGCGGCATCACCGTCGCCGCCCTGTCCCCCTCGCGCGTGGTGCCGACGCCGGGCACGCTGCACTTCAAGCTGGTCGATGGGCCCGACGATCCGCGCGGCGAGCCGGTGTCCTACATGGCGCGCGCGGCGCTGCTGCTGGCCAGCGAGTCGGCGGCCAAGGTCAATGGCCGCGTCACCTACAGCCAGCAGATACTGAAGGAATATGGCCTGATCGACAGCGCGTCAGGGCGTGGCGTGGAGATCGCCGGGTCGGGATACTCCCAGGTCTAGGAGTGATGGCCGACCCGCCTGGATGTAGTCGCGGGTCAGCGGCACCGCCGTCTGGCCGCGGGCAAGCTGGATCTGGAACACCATGTGGCTGCCGTGGCGGAAGGCGAGCTCGCTGAGGACCAGATAGAGCTCGAACATGCGGCAGAATCGGTCGTCGTAGATTGCGGCGATGGTGTCGCGGTTGGCGGCGAACCGGCGGCGCCAGTGGCGGATGGTCTCGGCGTAATGCAGCCGCAGCACCTCGATGTCGGTGGCGATAAGGCCGCTGCGCTCAACCGCCGGCAGCACCTCGCCCAGCGCTGGGCAGTAGCCGCCCGGAAAGATGTATTTGGTGATCCACCGGCTGGTCTGGCCGGCGCCGTGGGTGCGCCCGATCGCGTGCAGCAAGGCGACGCCGTCCGGGTGCAGGGCCCGGTTCACGATTTTGAAGAACGCGTCGTAGTGGCCGACGCCGACATGCTCGAACATGCCGACCGAGACGATACGGTCGAACCGGCGGCCGGGGTCCAGCGCGCGGTAATCCAGCAACTCGAACGTCACGCGATCGCTCAGTCCCTCGGCGGCGGCCCGGGCGCGGGCTTCGTGCAGTTGCTCGGCGGACAGGGTGATGCCGGTCACGAGGGCGCCGTGGTCGCGCGCCAGACTGAGCGCCATGCCGCCCCAGCCGCAGCCGATGTCGAGCACCTGCAGGCCAGGCCGGTCGAGGCACAATTTAGCGGCGATGTGCTGTTTCTTGGCTGCCTGTGCTTCCTCCAGAGTCTCGTGGCCGGTCGCGAAGTAGGCGCAGGAATATTGGCGGTCGCGGTCGAGGAACAGCGAATACAGCCGGCCGTTGAGGTCGTAGTGGTGGGCCACGTTGCGGCGCGCACGGCCGGCCGGATTGTGTTGGCGCAGCCGCCGCGACAGGCCGCCGAGGAAGTGCCGCAGCCGGCCGATCGGGTGCACCGCGCCGTTCGCCCGATAGTTGCGGATGACGGCATCCACGAGTTCGAACATTGTGCAGCCGACCGGCACGACGCGCGCGTCCGTCAGCGCCTCGCCGACGGCGAGTTCCGGGTCGAGCAGAATGTGGCGGATGGTCCTGGTGTCGTGGATCCGGAACCCCACGCTAGGCGCAGAGTCTGCCGTGCCATACCGGGTGCTTTGCCCATCCGGCCAGTGGACGACGATCTGGCCGATGGTGACGAACCGCTTCAGGATCGCGTCAAGCGCATCCCGCATCATCTCAGGCTGACCCGTTCTACAGGGTTATCCGACACGCCGGACAACGCCGGGCCATATCGGCGGGTTCCCGTAACGAATTGCGGCCAGCCCCTCGTTGGAAGGTCCGGCCGCAAGGTCGTCACGAACGCTGGAACAGCGGGGGAACTAGTCGTCGAGCTGGACGCCGTCGGCATTCGGGTCGAACAGCTCCAGCGGCTCGGCCGCGTCTTCCTCGGCGGCCAGGCCGACGCGCTCGCCGCGCGCCTGCTTCTCCGCCTCTTCCGGGCTGCGGGCGACGTTCGCGGTCACCGGCATGGTGACCTCGGGATGCAGCACCACACGCACGGTAGTCAGGCCGAGCGCCTTGATCGGATGGTCGAGCACAACCTGCTGGCGGTTGATGGTGAGGCCGCCGGCGGTGCAGGCATCGGCGATGTCGCGCGGCGACACAGAGCCGTACAGGCTGCCCGACTCGCCGGCCTGGCGGATGATGACGACGGTGAGCCCGCCGACCCGCTCGGCCAGGCGCTCGGCCTCGTTGCGCCGCTTGATGTTCTGCGCCTCAAGCTGGGCGCGGTCGTTCTCGAACCGCGCCAGGCTGGTCTTGTTGGCGCGGATCGCCTTCTTCTCGGGCAGCAGGAAGTTGCGAGCATAGCCCGGCTTCACCTTCACCACGTCGCCCATCTGGCCCAGCTTGTCGACACGCTGGAGCAGGATCACTTCTACGGCGGCCATCGTATTTCCCCTCAGGCCAGGATGTAGGGCAGCAGCGCCAGGAACCGGGCGCGCTTGATGGCGTTGGCCAACTCGCGCTGCTTCTTGCCGGAAACCGCGGTGATGCGGCTCGGCACGATCTTTCCGCGCTCGCTCAGAAAGCGCGACAGCAGGCGTACGTCCTTGTAGTCGATCACCGGCGCGTTGGGGCCGGAGAACGGGCAGGACTTCCTACGCCGATAGAAGGGGCGGCGAGCGCCGGCGGCTGCGGCACCGGTGGCGCCAGCCGCGGCGGCGCCGCCGGAGCGGCGGCCGGAATCAGAACTGTCGGACATGTCTGCTTATCCCTGGTTGCCGCGGAATTCGTCGCGGCCAGCGCGTGGAAACTCGTCGCGGCCGCCGCGGGCGAACTCGCCGCCACCGGCACCGGGTTCGTCACGCGCGCGGAATTCCTCACGGCCCTCGCCGCCGTCACGGCGGCGGCCGCTCTCGAACCGGCCCGGGGGCTTGGGTCCGCGGAAGCCGCGCTCGCGCTCGTCGGACTTGCGCGACAGGATCGCCGACGGGGCTTCGGCGTCGATCGCCTCGACGCGGATGGTCATGAACCGCAGGATGTCCTCGTTCAGCCGCAGCTGCCGCTCCATCTCGGTAATGAAGGCCGGCTTGGCATCGAGGCCAAGCAGCATGTAATGGCCTTTTCGAT
>JANXRT010000278.1 GCA_025356735.1 Acetobacteraceae bacterium
GTCGACGACGGTGCCGCCGGACGCGGGCGAAGTCCATGTCAGGCCAAGTGTCGTTTGGCTGGCGCTGCCTGCCAGCAGCCCGGTGGGTTGACCGGGCACCGCCATAGTGCCGGCGGCGAGTGGCGGCGTTGCCGCAAACACGACATTTCCACCGGAGTAGGTGGCCGCGCGGAGCGAAGCGAACTGGCCGGGCAGCAGGGCGGCACTGCCGGAGGTGGTGACGATGCCAGGGCCAAAGACCACGTTGCCGGCGGACAGGTTGATAACATCGCAGCAGAAGCCGGCGCCCATGTTGATGAAGGCAGGCGTCAGCGTTAGGGCGGCGGAGCAGATCAGGATGCGGCCATTATGCGTCGTGCCGTCCAGGGTGACGTTCGAACTCAATTCCACCACCGGATGTTTGTAGCCTGGGAGTTTCAATTGCAACCAGCTCCAGATCGCCGACAGAGTCTGGCGAAGCATCGTGGCACTGCCCTGGGCGACCCAGAAGCTGTCCGTGTCGGTGGCGGCGATGGCCGGTTGTGCGACGTCGATGGTCTGGCCGTTGATAAGGTTTGCATAGGAGATCGTGTGATCCGCGCCGCCTTGGCTGATGCCGACCAGATCGGCAGCCGTGATCGTCGTGACCGGTGGCAGCGACGTAATCGATGCGGCGGTGGAACTCAGGATGCTTGCGGTGAGTGCGAGGCCAGCACCCAGAGTGATCGGTTCAGGGCCGCCGGATCCGATGCTGATCCGCCCAAGCAGGGTTCCCGTTGGTGCGGCAATGGCGGGCTGAGTGCCGGCCAGGAAGTCTGCGACCGCGATCGCTCGAGTGAAGCCCGCCTGGCTGAGCGGTAGTTCGTCAGAAAGACTAACTTGACCGGCAGGCGGAAGCTGGGCGATGGTCGGCATGAGGGTTCCTCGATGTTATTTCGCGATGGGAGGCCTTACCGGTCTGGCGCGCTCGGGACGCGATCGAGCGGATTTGCGATCTTATCCAGGGCTTCGGCCAGCTGCATGAGGGCCGGTGCCTCGGCGCCCTTGAGGTCGACACGCGCCAGGAATACGAGGGCAACTCGGGCGAGTTCCGGGGTCATGTAAGGGCGATGCCTTTCCAGGTGGAGATACCGTTGTCGTAGGCCCAGAGTTTGTGGGCGGAGATGTCGTAGACGAGTGCGATGCCTTGGGCAGCGTTGGCGGGAGCCGCCGTCGGCGCTCCGGCACAGAAAGGTATCGCCAGGAACTTCGTCGTCGAGCTGGTCGGAATAGCTGCACCGGCACCGATGATCGTGTCTCCCGATGGGTTGGCACGGAGAGAGTTGGCGGCGACCCAGGTGACGCTTACCGTCAGCCCAAGACCGGACCCGTTCGTTGTAGCGAGCGGGTTGGACGGCGGCGGGAGGGCAGTCGCGGGCGGTGTCAGAACGGATAATCCGCCCGGCTGCACGATGCCGGACGAGTTCGCGTTGGTGACGAGGTACTGGCCGCCGAAGGCATCCTGCACGATGTCGCCATTGTGGTAGTAGGCCTGTCCGGCGCTGCCATTGCCGCCGGAAGTCACGGCGACGGCGGTGCCGACAAAGCCCGGCGTGTCCAGGATCAGGCCGAAGCCGCCGGCGGTCACGGACGCGTTTCCTAGCTGCAGGCTAGCCCCCTTGACGGCAAAGCCCGACGAGGTGAATGCGGCACCAGTGAAGTAGGCGTTACGTAGGTCGATGCCGTAGGCGGCCTGCATCGGGATGAAGGCGGCATTGCGGTTCAGGCCCTGGAACGATGTCTCGACCACGGTGCCGAACAGGGTTCCGGTCAGGTTGTTGATCGGCCAACCGTTGTTGACGTTGCCGACGGCGATGCCGTGCCGCATGCCCGGCGAGCCCGCCGCGGCTTGGTTGGCGTTGACCAGGTTAAGGCCGTAATCCATGGCTGTTCCGGAAACCGCGTCTCCGGTGCCGAGCGCCAGCAACAGTCCACCTTTCTGGCCGATGGCCGAGGTGCCCGACGGCGCGGCCCAATCGAACTCGTTGTACATGCCGCCGATATTGGAGGCGCCGGAGACCAGCTGGGTGCTGGCGGCGAGGGCCTGCAGGAAGCAGCCGGCTACGTTGGTGCTGGCGAAGACGGTGCTGCTGGTTCCGATCATCTCCTGCGCCGTGGCAAGGCCGCCGCCGACATTCATCTGCGCCCAGACCGCCGCACGGCCGCCGCGCAGGGTGCTGCCACCGGCGTTGTAGTAGATGCCCAGGGCATCGATCAGCCCGTTGGCGCTGGCCGACCCGTCGGCTGAATCGCTGCTTACCACGATGCGGTTGACATCGGACTGGCCGGAAAACGTTCCGCTCAGCACCGAATTCGACGACATGGAGGGTGTCAGGGGACCGGCTGCGCCGACCGCCGTGTAGCCGGCGCTGATGTGCGGCGCCGCCAGCGGATGGGAGGCCTGGATGGTCGCATTGCCGTCCCAAGCGAGACCGACCACGTTCGGGACCAGATAGAGCGAGCTTCCGTTGGCGACCGATATGCTGGAGGCGGACAGGATGGCGCCGGAGTCGGCGACGCGAAATACTTCCGATCCGCTGACATGGTACGAGAGGCTGGCCGCGTCGTTGTCATAGAGCATCTGCCGGGTTGCGGCGGCGTTCCAGTTGAGCGGGATGTTGTTGGCCAGGGTGAGAGGCCCGGAAAGTGTGCCGCCCGTTCTGGGAAGAGCGGTCGCCAGATGGGCGTCAGCGTATTGCTTGGTGGCCGGATGCAGAGCCGCGATCGGATCGCCGGCAAGGGTAATCATGCCGGAGAGGGCGCCGCCTGTCCGGGGCAAGGCGGTTGCCGTTTGGGCATCGACATACTGCTTTGTCGCGGCCTGCAGCGGGGCAGTTTGGTCGGCGTTCAAGAGCAGGGGGCCAAGCAGAGCGCCGCCGGCCCTCGGCAGCAGCGTGGCAAGCCCCGCGTCGGTGTACTGCTTGGTGGCGGGCTGCAGCGAGGTGGTTGGATCGCCGATCAGGGTGAGCGCACCGGCTAGGAAGCCGCCGGAAAGCGGCAGAGCCAGCGACAGCCTGGTATCGGCGTATTGTTTCGTGGCGGCCTGCATCGCGCTGGCCGGATCACCTTTCAAGGTCAACGGGCCCGTCAGGGTACCGCCGGACAGAGGCAAGACCGAGGCCAGCTGGGCGTCGGCGTATTGCTTGGTCGCGGCCTGGAGCGGTGCCGCCGGATCTGCCGCGAGGGCTAGCGGGCCGGTGAGGATGCCGCCGGTTTTTGGCAGGTAGGCCGCATTCTGTGCGTCTGCATATTGCCGGGTCACGGCGTGCAGCGGCGCTGTTGGATTGTCGGACAGGGTGAGCAACCCTGTGAGCGTGCCGCCGGACCGGGGCAGCAGCGCGGCAGCGGCGGTGTCGACATAGCGCTTGGTGGCGGCGTTGGCGGCTTGTGTCGGGTCGGCGGCCAGCACGATCGGACCGGTCATGGTCATGCCGGTCGTCGAGGCGGTGTTGGCGGCAAAGTCTGCAAGGGTGTGGCTGGTGCCAGAGCCGGTTGGGATCACCAGAAGCTGGGAACCATCCAGGTTCGGCACTATCGAGATGCCGCTGAGGAACTGGCTATACGGCACGGTGACGTTGCCGCCGCCCTGGCTAACCGGGATCAGATCGGCCAGAGCCGGCACGGTACCGGCAGGCAGTGCCGATATGGCGAACGGCGTCGCAGTGGCCGACAGCGTGCCGGCGGCAAGCTGCAGGTTCGCGCCGATGGTCAGCGCCTCCGGAGCGCCGTTGCCGGCGCTGGCGCGGCCAAGCAGCTTGCCGCTGTCAATCGTGATTTCCGGCTGCATGCCGGCGATCACCTTGGCACGTGAGATCTTTCGCGAGGTTCCATCCTGGCTCACGAACAACACGTCGGCGTCGGAGGCGGCGGTGGCTGCCGCAAGCTGGTCGAGCGTCGGCATGGGCGTCGAACTCCCGTGTTGGATAATCAGGCTTTTGAGACAGATGGCGTCAGGACAGCACGGGATTGCCGTTCTGATCGGTGATGACAAGCCCGGCATCCGTCAGCAACGCGGTTGCCGGCACCGCAAGGTTGGAAAGCGACAGAACCGGCAGCAGGACGCTGCGCTGGATGTTGCGGCCACTGACCGTGCCGATGGTCGCGGTGACGGTGTAGATCGTGTTCGCCTGGCCGCCAGCGAGCCAGAGCACCGCGCAACTGCCATCGGCCTGGCTTGAGACCAGCGTCAGGTCGCCTGGCAGGCTTGGCGAGATGGCGATATCCATGGCGCCGATGACATCGCCGTCATTGCCGGCCACGGCAGACCCGATGTCAAGTTGATAGTCGAGCACGTCGCGCGGGTCCTTGGCCGGCCAGGCCAAGGGGGGCGGGGCGATGGCAGTGGCGCCGCGTGCGACCGCAATGAAGCTGTCGAGCTGAACGCGGCGCGCGGTGCTGGGTTTGAAGACATGGCTGGCACTCGTCGGCATGGCTGGGTTTCACTCTCATGCAAAGGGTGGCCAAATCCGGTTAGGCGCAATTCGGTCTACCATCTCACGACGA
Organism: Acetobacteraceae bacterium; assembly: GCA_025356735.1. Taxonomy (GTDB): domain Bacteria; phylum Pseudomonadota; class Alphaproteobacteria; order Acetobacterales; family Acetobacteraceae; genus PALSA-911. The sequence goes on from JANXRT010000278.1 coordinate 4,522, forward strand.
CGAGGCCGTAGGCGCCCGCGGCGCCGGCATAGACCGTGCCGGACGGATTTCCGGGGCCGGACGCACCTCCGCCGGGGAAGCATCCTGGCAGCCCGAACGTGCCACTAGACTGCGAGCCGGACATGGGCGCGCCGCCGCCCAGACCGCCTTGGATGCCGATGGCGTTCTGACCGGCCGACCCGGTGATATTGATGTCGCCGCCGATGCCCACACCGGGTGGGTAGGCACCGTTCTGGGGAGCCGCAGGATAGGCGAGCGCATTGAGGCCGCCACCAGTGGCGCTCAGATAGGAGCCGAAGCTTGTCGTGCCGCCGACCCCGGGCGCGATGCCGGGACTGCCGGCGCCACCACCAATGCCTATCGCGACGGGGATCAACTGGCCGGTCACGACACCCACGACGCGTTTGCGGGCATAGCCGCCGCCGCTGCCACCGCCGCTGGCGGTGCTTGCAACCGAAGCATAACTTCCCGAGCCACCGCCCCAGAGCTCAACCTCCAGCTGGCTCACGCCGCTTGGCACGACGAAGTTTCCGGACGACGCAAAAGTCTGCACGCCCGAGGCGAAGCCGGGCCGCAACGCCGGCAGCTTCCAGGCAAGGAACGGCGCCGTCGGCAGTGTCGTGATGCCGGACGAATTGATGGCGGTCTGGCCGTAGACGACGATAACGACATAAAGTCCCACCCATCCGTTATCGATCGGGGGCGTGGACTGGGTGCCCGAAATCGCTGCGGCGCCGGCTTTGATCTGAATCTGGACGCGCTGCGTTCGTTGGGTGTTCTGTGCCGCCCCTGAATTGCCCGGGCCGCTATAGGGTTGCGATGGGTTGGACGCGTTGTAGTAGGGTAGGACGACGGGGTTGATGTCGGCTTCCTGAAGCGCTGCCTGGACCAGATAATTTATCGATTGGCCGGATGCGGTCGGCGCAGCCAGGCTGAAGCTGGTCGGCTGCTGGTTGATCCCCATCTTGAGCAGCGGATCGGAGGTGTCCGCCGGCAGGGAGCCGAAGGCGAGGGCATCGACCACGGAGAGTTGGGTGATGCTGCCAGGGCTGACGATGATCCCGAGTGACGACGGCACCGTCGGGCTGCAAGCCAATCCGTCGACGATGGTCGAGCCACCCAGAACAGCCTGAGCCAGATAGCCCAGGGCGATCATCGTGTTGCGATTGAGTGCAAGCAAATCCGTGTCAAGCGGGATGCTGCCAGGATAGACAACGTTTCTGTCCATTATTATGTCCTAACAACGCAAGAATTAAGGGTAAATTCGTGTTGGACTTGAGATTCAGTCACGAATAGAAGTCCATGCAATCGTGCTTACCGGCATTACCGAGGCGATTGCTTGGGCAATGTCTGTATCGCTGACCTGCTGCTGAGCCATTGCCAGGGAAGCGTATTCGAGCGCGCCTAAACCGTAGCCGCCGGCGCCCGAGGGGGTACCGGCATTCGCCCAGCCGCCGACAAAAGCAATGCCGTTGCCATGGGGTCTGAAGGCCGTGACGAAGCATTGGAACGGCAAGGCAAGGCTGCCCCAGCTGCCGGTGATGCCGAAGCCGAGGCCCCCGCCGCTGTTGCCGCCGCCATAGCCGCCGGTGTCGGTGGAGCGTGCAGGTTCGAATACTCGCGGCTCCCTGCCCGTAAGGTCGGTCAGAACGGAGATCACCGCGGCCCGTGTGCAGCGGTCGCGAATCAATTCGTGCTTGATGCGCCGCCGAAGAACATCGTCGATCTCGCTTTGCCGACGATGGATGCGCGTGCCAAAAAAGTCCTGTGCGATGATGTCGAGCCAGACGTCGGTAGCCGTGGCTATTCGCGTCTGGGCACGAACATAGTCGAGCAGGCCGTAGGACCAAGTCCAGCCTTTCGCGAGACCCACAAGCATGGCATCGAGAACCGGACTGTCATCCGCGAACCATCGTGCCGGCAACACGGCTTTGAACCGCGCGAGCATATCCTTGGCATCACCAATCATGGTACTGGAACCGTCTGGTTATGGGGGCGGCTTCGAAAAGCTGTGATAGTAGGGCGGTGCGGCTGCCGAGGCATCGCGTGGCGTCAGTTCACCGAGACAAGTCCGGCCCGGATCACGCCGGAGTTGGACGGGACGGCATCCGCGTAGGCCGAGTTGATCTGGAACTGACCGGCGTTTGCGACATCGGGATGAGCTGCATAGGCAAGCTGTGCCCGCCGGGAGGCCGGCAATGCGGCACCGATCGGCAGAGCATTTATGTAGGCTGATATCGCTGCCGTCACCGCCGCTACGACCGGAGCACGCAATGCTCCTGGCGCAGTCATAATAGCTAGTGAAACGTTGGCCATCACGACTGTCGGGGGCTGAACCGTGAAGGTGGACCCAAGCGGTCGCACCGCTTCGATCGCTGCGGTCACCGTCGTCAGCAGCGATGCTGACGGACTGCCCGAGCCATCATCGACAGTGACGACGAAGTTGCCAAGCCGAGCCATGCCAGCGGTGTCGATATTCTCCTGGATGGTAAATTGGAGACCCTGCTGGATGTTGTCGATGGCATATTCGACGGCAAGAGGAGTGGCACGGGACCGGCTGTCGATGAAATTGCGAAACCGGGCGCGAAAGGCATCGTCGCTTTCAGCATCGAGACCGTTTTGGAAAGCCGAGGCATTGCTAACGCCGTCGATGCCGGGCATCGCGGTTGCGAGAAGCGTGACTGTGCCGGCCTGCACATTGCC
>JANXRT010000087.1 GCA_025356735.1 Acetobacteraceae bacterium
AAGCCTGTCGATCGACGGCGCCGCCGGGGCCGGCATGGTCAGCGTCACGCTGAGCGGCAAGGGCGACCTGAAGCGGGTCAAGATCGATCCCAAGCTGGCCGATCCGGCCGAGATGGAAACCATCGAAGATCTGGTCGTCGCCGCCCATGCCGACGCCAAGCGCAAGCTTGAAATCGTTACCGCCGAGGAGATGCAGAAGGTGACCGGCGGCATGAACCTCCCGCCCGGCCTCAAGCTGCCGTTTTAACAAGCTATGGGCGGCCCGGAGGTCGACCGGCTGATCAGCCTGCTGGCGAAGTTGCCGGGGCTGGGGCCGCGCAGCGCGCGCCGCGCGGCGTTGCGCATGTTGCTGGCGCCGGAAGCCCGAATGCTCCCGCTGGCGGTGGCGCTGGCGGAGGCGGCGCGTTCGGTGCGGCCATGCGGCGTCTGCGGCAACCTCGACAGCCGCGATCCCTGCTCCATCTGCGCCGATCCGGAGCGCGACGCCTCGATCGTCTGCGTCGTCGAAGGTGTCGGCGATCTGTGGGCGCTGGAGCGCGCGCACGTCCATCGCGGCACCTATCATGTGCTCGGCGGCACCCTGTCGGCGCTGGCCGGGACGCGGCCGGAGGACCTCAACGTGGCGCCGCTACTGGCCAGGGTCGGGCAGGGCGAGGTCGCCGAGGTCATCCTCGCCTTGGGCGCCACGGTGGACGGCGCCAGCACCGCGCACTGGCTGGCTGACCGGCTGCGGCCGCTCGGCGTCGCTATCAGCCGCGTCGGCCAGGGCGTGCCGGTCGGCGGCGCGCTGGACGTTCTCGATGACGGCACGCTCGCCGCGGCCTTGCGCGGAAGGAGGCCCGCCTAGAAAGAAGGCCAGGGCTCTGCCCTGGACCCGCAACGGGGCCGTCGCCCCTTTGAACCCCTCTACTTAAGTGTAGCGCCCCGGGGCGCTACCCCGGCGGGGTTTGGGGCAGAGCCCCATGCTGCATTCTCGGCGGTATTAATGGTGCTCGCCAGGCGCTTCTGCGATATGGATGCTTCGCAGCCTTTGTCCCGGAAGCCCATCATGGCCACAGCCGCTCGATCGTTTCCGGCCGGGTCCCGCAACCTGGCCTCCCCCGCCGTGCGTGCGCTGATGCGGCGGCGCTTCAACGAGATCGGCGGCCTGCTGCTGGGCCTGCTCGCCATCACTTTGATGCTGGCGCTGGTCACCTACGATCCCGCCGACCCGTCCTTCGACACCGCCGCCCGGCACGCGACCGGCAATCTGGCGGGTCCGGTCGGCGCGGCGTTGTCCGACCTGCTGCTGCAATATCTCGGCATTGCTGGCGCGCTGCCGGCGCTGGCAATGCTGGCATGGTCCTGGCGCGTCGCGTCGCATCGTGGCATCGGCTCACTAGCGTTGCGCCTTCTGGCGCTGCTGGCCGGGGTTCCGGCGCTCGCCGCCGCGCTGTCGGGCATTTCCCAATCGCTGACCGGTGGGGCGCTTGCCGGGGGAGCCGGCCTGCACTGGCCGACCACCGCCGGGCTTGGCGGCGCGATTGGCGGGTTGCTGGCGCGCGCGGCACTCGGCGACGGCCATCTGGTGGCCGTCACGGTGCTGGTCTGCGCGCTTGGCCTCGCCTTGGCGCTGACGCTGTCGCTGCTGTCGCTGGGCCTCAGCGCCAACGAGTGGCGCCGGGCCGGCAACGGCGCGGGCTCGGCGGCGCGCGTTTCCATGGCCGGCGGACGCCACGCCGCGGGCCTGCTTGCGCGGATCGGCGGCATGGTATCGGGATGGCTCGACCGGTCGCGGCAAGACGAGCCGGTGGCGCCCGAGCCCGAGGAAGCCCCTCCGGCTGTCCGGGCCGAACGACGCCCGCCGGTGACGCGTGAGGCAACGCAACCTGCCGGTGCCATCGACATGCCGCCCCGCCCGGCGCCCGAGCCGATCGCCGACCTGCGAAAGGCGCGCCGGCGCCTGCCGCCGCCGCAGCAGGAAAGCCTGGACCTGGCCGAGGGCACCTGGCGCTTTCCGCCGCTGTCGCTGCTGACCCCGGCGCCGGCGCGCGGCGTGGTCGGACCAAGCGCCGAGGCATTGGAACTCACCGCCCGCCAGCTGGAAACCGTGCTGGCGGATTACGGCGTCCAGGGCGCCATCGTCGCCCACCGCGCCGGGCCGGTGGTCACCCTGTACGAACTCGAACCGGCACCCGGCATCCGCAGCGCCCGCGTCATCGGCCTCGCCGACGATGTCGCCCGCAGCCTGTCGGTGACCGCCGTGCGCATCGCCACCGTGTCCGGGCGCAACGTCATCGGCATCGAGGTGCCGAACCAGAAGCGCGAGACCGTCTATCTGTCCGAGATCCTCGCCGCCGAGGAGGCACAGAAATTTCCCGGCCGGCTGGCCCTGGCGCTCGGCAAGGATATCGGCGGCGAGGCGGTGGTCGCCGATCTGTCGCGCATGCCGCATCTGATGATCGCCGGCACCACCGGCTCGGGCAAGTCGGTCGGCGTCAACGCGATGATCCTCAGCCTGCTATACCGGCTGTCGCCCGACCAATGCCGGCTGATCCTGATCGACCCCAAGATGCTCGAACTGTCGGTCTACGAGGGCATCCCGCACCTCATGGCCCCCGTCGTCACCGAACCCGCCAAGGCCGTCACCGCGCTGAAATGGACGGTGCGCGAGATGGAACGCCGCTATCGATCGATGAGCCAGCTCGGCGTGCGCAACATCGGCGGCTACAACGACCGGGTCGCCGACGCCCGCGACAAGGGCGAGATCGTCACTCGGCGGGTGCAGACCGGCTTCGACCCGGACACAAACCGCCCGACCTTCGAGGAGCAGCCGGTGGTGCTCGAGACCCTGCCCTTCATCGTGGTGGTGGTGGACGAGATGGCCGACCTGATGATGGTCGCCGGGAAGGAGATCGAGATCACCGTACAGCGCCTAGCGCAGATGGCCCGCGCCGCCGGCATCCACGTCATCATGGCGACGCAGCGGCCCTCAGTCGACGTCATCACCGGCACCATCAAGGCCAACTTCCCGACCCGCATCAGCTTCCAGGTGATCAGCAAGTTCGACAGCCGCACGATATTGGGTGAGCAAGGCGCCGAGCAGCTGCTCGGCATGGGCGACATGCTCTACATGTCCGGCGGCGGCCGGGTGGTGCGCGTGCACGGGCCGTTCGTCTCCGACCGCGAGGTCGAGGACGTGGTCGCCTTCCTGCGCGAACAGGGCGAGCCGGCCTATCTGGACGAAGTGACCGAAATCCAGGACGACGACGGCGCCGGCAGCGCCTTTTCGGGCATCGCCGGCGCCTCCGAGGGTGAGAAGGGCCTGTTCGACCAGGCCGTGGCGGTGGTGGCGCGCGAGGGCAAGGCGTCCACCAGCTTCATCCAGCGCCACCTCAACATCGGCTACAACCGCGCCGCCAAGCTGATCGAGCAGATGGAGAAGGAAGGCATTGTCAGCCAAGCCAACCATGTCGGCAAGCGCGAGATCCTGGTGCGGCGGACGCATGACGAGGATTAGGGCGGCGGTGTGATGTCTTTCGCCCGTCAGTAGCGGACAAAACTGACCTTGCCGCCCCGAACGCAACGGGGTTGATAACCGCCCCGGTTTAAACTTCGTATGCTGGCTGGGGCAGCACGGGATGGCAGGGAAGATCGCATGGCTTTGGCGGAACGTTTGGCGGATTTGCGCGAGGCCCGGTTCAAGGGCCGGGTTCGCATCGCCTACGAGCAGTTTGTGAGCATGCTGGACCGCGCCGAGGTCGCTGCCCATGCCTTGCCGCCAGGCGCGCCTATCCCCGATTTCCTGCTGCCCAGCGCGGAGGGTCGGCTTCTGTCCACGGCCGGGTTGCTCGCTTCCGGCCCGCTGGTGATCACGTTCTTCCGCGGCGACTGGTGCCCGTTCTGCATGCTGACGCTGGCGGCGCTTGAGGAAATCCTGCCGGAAATCCACGCGGCGGGCGGCACCCTGGTCGCGATGACGCCGGAGACCGGCGGACGGGCGCTGCGGGCGAAGCGCGGCCACGGCCTGCATTTCGAGGTGCTGTCCGATGTCGACAACACGGTCGCCATGCAGTTCGGCGTCGTCGTCAACCCGCCCGGGAGCTACCGCGCCCTGCTGTCGGAGGCGGGCATCGACCTCGCCGACCGCCACGGCAACCCCGACGGGTTCATCCCGCTGCCCGCGACCTACCTCGTGGATCGGGAAGGCGTGGTCCGGCATGCGTGGATCGATCTTGACGTGACCCGGCGGGTGGAGCCGGCGACCATCCTCGATGCGCTGCGGTTTTTGTCGTCAGCGGATGGAGGGCGGTAGGCCCGTCTCATGGACCTCACCCAGATACGCTATTTCCTGTCGCTGGCCCGGACGCTGAACTTCACCCGGGCGGCGGAAGCCTGCCATGTCACCCAGCCGGCTCTGACCAAAAGCATCCAGCGCCTGGAGGAGGAAATCGGCGGTCCGCTGCTGCTGCGCGAGCGAGCGCTGACGCAGCTTACCGCGCTCGGCCAGTCGATGCTGCCGTTGCTCGAACAGATATACCTGGCGGCCGAGCGCGCCAAGGAGCATGCGGCCGGATTGAAGCGCCAGATCGCGTCGCCGCTGCGGATCGGCTTCACGGCGGAGGCTCCGATGGCTCCGTTCATGCCGGTGTTCGCCGAATTGGCGGCGAAGCTGGCCGGGTTCGAGCTTTGCCTGGTGGACGGGTCGGATGCCGGGCTGTCGGACGCCCTGTTGCACGGCGGTCTGGACGCCGCGATCCTGACCGGGGCGGCCAGCCTGCCCGACCGCCTGAACCGATGGACGCTGTTCACCGACGCCAAGGTTCTGGTCATGCCGCCGGACCATCCCCTGGCGACCGCTGAGACTGTTTCCATCGCCGCGCTGGACGGTGCCACCGTCATCTGCCGCGCGCCGGACGGCGCGATGGCGAAGCTGCTGGCACTGGCGCTGCAGGAGCATGGCGTTTGCCCGGCGACCCGGCACCAGGGCGGCACGACCAGCCAGGTGCTGGACCTTGTTCGCGCGGGCTTTGGAATAACCCTCTCGAGCGCCCTGGTTGCCTTGCCCGGCGGGCTGCTCAAACGAAAGCTGTCGGAGCACCTGACCCACGACGTGGTACTCGCGGCAGTCGCCGGACGACCGTTCACGCGGGCCACCGACGCCTTCATCAAGCTCGCTCGCGCCCGCGAGTGGGCGAACGCCGCGGGCGAGACCGAGGCGTGCCCGCTCTGAACAACCTGCCTGCCGCAACCCCGATCCACACGCATCCTAATGCGGCGGCCGTTGCAGCCCGACGCGGATGACCTCGTCCGGCGCCAGCCGCAGAGCGCCGGGATCGTCGAAGGTCGGCAACGCGCGCAGCTGGGCGGGCGAGAGGTCGAGGACCTCCATGTACTGGCCCAGCAGCGTCATCGCCCCGACCGGAACGGCCACCGACCTCGTGTTCAGGCCGAGCACGCCGCCGAGGCTGACCACGACCAGGATGGCGCCATCGGGGCGGCGGACCAGCGCCGCCACGCGGCCGAGCACATCCTGCTGCTCGACCGGGCGGAGCACCTGGCGGCCGATCAGGTCGCCGACCCGGACCGGCTGCGGGAAGCGTTTTTCCGCGCGCAAGGCCTCGTCCGGCGCCATGCGACGATCCTGCGGCTGCGCCACCGCCGCGCTCCAGTCGAGCGCGACACCGGCGAGCAGGACCCAGGCAACGAAGCGGCGAGGCAGCGTCATGCGGGAAGCCTTGACGGGAATGGAATGCGGCACGGCATGCTTATCCGAGGCAGGCTACAACACCCGACGATGAATGTGCGTCATGCAGTCGATAACAAGCTTTCAGCGGCGAGGCTGAAATCGGCATGATAGAACCGGGATGCCATCTCAGAACGCGAGGCAACATGAGCACCACAGCCGCCAAGCTTCCCGTACCCACTCCGTCCGCCCGTCGCCTGCATCCATGGCCGGTGCGCATTATGCACTGGACCAACGCCGTCGCCATGCTGGTGATGATCGGCTCCGGCTGGGGCATCTACAACGATTCCGTCATCTTCAGCGCCGTGCACTTCGCCAACGCCGTGAAGCTTGGCAGCTGGGCGGCGGCCAGCCTGCTGTGGCATTTCGCCGGCATGTGGCTGCTGATGCTGAACGGCGCCGCCTACCT
>JANXRT010000088.1 GCA_025356735.1 Acetobacteraceae bacterium
TGCGGAAGGTGTGGGCCGGGCTCGACGACATGTCGGTGGCCGACCGCAGCATGATCTGGAACAGCGACCTCGTGGAGGCACTGGAACTGCACAACCTGATGGGCAACGCGATGACCACGATGGTCGGCGCCGAAGCCCGCCTTGAGAGCCGCGGCGCCCACGCCCATGACGACTATCCCGAGCGCGACGATCAGGAATGGATGAAGCACACCCTCGCCTGGTGCGATGACGACGGCAACGTCAAGCTCGGCTACCGGCCGGTCAAGATGCAGACGCTGACCAACGAAGTCTCGGTGTTCCCGCCACGCAAGCGCGTCTATTAAGGTCGAAACGAAACAGATGGCTACCTTCACGCTTCCCAAGAACAGCAAGATCCAGCAGGGCCAGGTTTTCCGCGCCCCGGCTGGCGCCACGCGGGTGCAGGACTTCAAGATCTACCGCTGGAACCCCGATGACGGCGCCAACCCGCGCACCGACACCTACCAGATCGACCTCGACTCCTGTGGCCCGATGGTTCTCGACGCGCTGATCAAGATCAAGAACGAGATCGACCCGACCCTCACCTTCCGCCGGTCCTGCCGCGAGGGCATCTGCGGCAGCTGCTCGATGAACATCGACGGTACCAATACGCTCGCCTGCCTGAAGCCGATCGCCGACGTGGCTGGCGCCGTGCGCATCAACCCGCTGCCGCACATGCCGGTGATGAAGGACCTGGTGCCCGACCTCAGCCAGGTCTATGCTCAGTACCGCAGCATCGAGCCGTGGCTGAAATCCGACACCCCGCCTCCGCCCGACGGCGAGCGCCTTCAGTCCAAGGAGGAACGCTCGAAGGTCGATGGCGCCTGGGAATGCATCCTGTGCTTCTGCTGCTCCACGGCCTGCCCGAGCTACTGGTGGAACGGCGACCGCTTCCTTGGCCCCGCCGTGCTGCTCCAGGCCTACCGCTGGATCGCCGACAGCCGCGACGAACATACCGGCGAGCGGCTCGATGCGTTGGAAGACCCGTTCAAGCTCTATCGTTGCCATACGATCATGAACTGCACGGAGACCTGTCCCAAGGGGCTTAATCCGGCCAAGGCTATCGGCGCGATCAAGCAGATGATGGTGGAGCGGCAGTTGTAAGGAAGGCCAGGGCTCTGCCCTGGACCCGTCAAAGGGCTCGCCCTTTGCAATCCCTCTACTTTAGCACAGCATGTTTACTGGAGAGATAACCGACTCAACGACCCGTCGACGTGCATGGCTCGACAGCCTGCTTGTCGATCATTCCATCCTGCGCCTGGGATGGGGAAACTTCGCCGAGGTCATTCCCGGCCGTATCTATCGATCCAACCACCCAACCCCCGCCCGCCTCGCCGCCGCCAAATGCAAATACAACATCCGCACTGTCATCAACCTGCGCGGCCACCGCCAATGCGGCTCGGACGCCCTGTCCCGCGACGCCTCTGAAAAACTCGGTCTGATCCACATCGACCGCCCCTTCGAAAGCCGAGGCGCCCCCCACAAGGACCGCATCCTCGACCTCGCCCGCATCGCCGAGACCCTGGTCGAACCCGCCCTGATCCACTGCAAATCCGGCGCCGACCGCGCCGGCCTCGCCTCCGGACTGTTCCTCCTGCTCAACGGCGGCACAGCCAAGCAGGCCCTCGCCCAGCTATCCTGGCGCTACGGCCATATCAGCCGCTCCCGCACCGGCATTCTTGACGCTTTCTTTCTGCTTTATGCGCTTGACGGCGAGGGAAGAAAGCCTTTCTTTGATTGGGTGTTTAACGACTACAATGAAGAAACGTTACGGCGTAACTTTGTTTCTAAGAGACTTCCGAGTTTTATTAACGACAAGCTCCTGAGTCGAGAATAAGACTGTATTAATGCGAATTGCGCGGTACTCTGGCTGTAATTCTAAGTAAAAGAACATATTTTAACTGTCGGCGGTTTGGGATGTGGCCGCGCCCTTGGAGAGAGGATCAACATTGGGCAGGGGGACGTCGAGGGGGCGGGTTCGAACTTGGCCGTGTCATAGATGGTGTGACCAACGGGTTATTTCCGAGTGTCACGCTAAAGGTAAGAATAAGATTCTCGATTATCCTAAAGACGACCTCCACAGAAAATCCGACAAAGAATGCAATTGCAGCGAGTGACAGAGTAAAACCGCCAAGGGTTATATTATCACCAGGACTCCAGATTACACCGACCAAGCCACCGAGAACCGCAGCAAGCATGACGCGTACAACAGCGTGTCTGCCATCGTGAGGTTCAAGTGTCCAATTACTTAGCTTGAGATCTGTATGCCGAAGAACATAAGCACAGCCTCCCAAACATCCAAGCATCATCGGTAGGATAAAACCTGCGACAACCGCAGAGGTGGCAGTTACCCAAGTTTCATGTGACTGCCATGACGTAGCATCAACTTCCGCTGGTAAAAAATCTGGTGCTGCACATGATTCAATCTTATTTCGGAAGTCAAAAGAAATAACTTGATGAGTTAAGCAATTCCAATCAGCAAGACCCATGTAGGATAATGCCAGTCGAAGTTTGAGATCATCGTATTTTTGGCATAATGCAAATGCATTTGGAGTAGCTGGCTTTTTCCAGGGAATGAACTTTTTAGCCTCCAGGTCGTCACTAACTGGGTTGGTTTTAGGAAGGGCCGACCTTCGGCAGAGCGGTATACCGCCGTCTCCATCTTCAATCTGGACAGCCGAGATAGCGATTTTTGTAGACTCTCCTCCTTTTAAAGGCGCGGGAGCATCACTTCGCTGTATGATTGACTCTATCGCCGGCAACATAGCCATCTCGTGGGTTAAGCCTTGTTCTTCCACTCGCAAAGTATTCACTTGCTGTAAAAGCCGACGACCGTATTCGATGTGAGAAAGTACTGCGACAGAGCCCAGAAAAAGGACAACACAAATTGCGGACACTACCCAGTTGTAGCGTCGTAGCCGGACCGCTTCAGCCCTAATATCTGGCGGGGGCTCTTTACCTTCTACGGCAATATCCAGATAAGCGGACGTTAGACGAATGCTGCGCACGTTAGCTGGCGCAGCACGTGCACTTAACTCATCTATACATTGAACCAATTTAGCGAGCTTGATTTCATCAGTGCGAACTGCGGTAGTTTCGTAAAATAAGACATTAAAGGATTCTGAATTTTTGTCCTCTGAGGGATGTTGAAGCTCGGGTAGGGCCACATCCGTTCGCCTTGCTATATAGCGGAGCAGCAAACGACCGTCGCGTTGTAGCTTCTCTACATAATCGTCGATCTCAGCGTTACGATCATTTTGATCTCGGCTAGTGCCCGACATTATAAGTCCTCCGGCCGAAGTCTCTATTTCTGAGTAAACTTCCGTCACCTTCAACCCGTTACGGGTACAATACTATTACGCAGCGGATAAGATTTGTCAATGGCTTTTACTCAGATGTTTTGCTTCAAACGCTACCTATCCATCGACATGCCGCTCCACCCGCCGCAGCACGGCGCACAGCCGCGAGAACGCCAGCCAGAACGCCGCATGTCCCGGAGCCGCTTCACGCGAACCATTCACCATCGGTTCACCACGGCGCAGCAGCCCCAACCGTGCCTCGAACCGGCCGCGCATGTTTTCGAGGAACGCGCCGGAGGCGGCCAGATACTGCTCCAACATCTGGCTGGCGAGTTCGATCTCGGTTTGTGCCTGGTCTTCGGCGCTAAAGCCCTTGAGGGCTCGGCTTTCGTTGGCGAGCGCAATATGGACCCGATGAAGCTCGGCGAGATGCCGGGCCAGCCGCTCGCGCGCAACAATCCCGTTCGTATCCATCACCTTAATATAGAAGGTGGAGCTTAACATCCCCTGAGTCCGGGGGATGCAAGGGGCAAGCCCCTTGACGGGTTTGGGCAGAGCCCAACCTTGCTTACTTCCTGGTTTTTCCCTTACATCGGATCGATTAGGGAGAGAAATCCAAATGAAATTCCACATCGCGCTGGGCGCCCTGATCGCGCTGGCGGCCGCTACCGTGGCGAAAGCCGACACGATCAAGGTCGGCATCACCGTCTCGCAGACCGGCCCCGCCGCGTCGCTCGGCATTCCGCAGCGCAACTCGGTGGCCTTGCTGCCGACCGAGATTGCCGGCCAGAAGATCGAATACATCGTGCTGGACGATGCGACCGACGCCACCAAGGCGGTGGCGAACACAAGAAAACTGATCGACGAGGACAATGTCGATGTCATCATCGGCCCCTCGATCACGCCGGCGGCGTTGGCGATGGTCGATGTGGTCGGCGAGAAGAAGGTGCCGCTGATCGTTCTGGCGGCGTCCGCCAGGATCATCGAGCCGCCGACTGGCGCCAAGGCCTGGGTGTTCAAGACGCCGCAGAACGACAGCCTGATGGCCGACGCCGTGGCCGCCCGCATGGCCCAGGACGGCGTCAAATCCATCGCCTTCATCGGCTTCAACGACTCCTACGGCGATGGCTGGCTGACCGAGATCACCCGCGCCTTGGCCGCCAAGAACATCGCGCTGCTCGACACCGAGCGTTACGCCCGCACCGACACCTCGGTTACCGGCCAGGTGCTGAAGGCGATCTCCGCCAAGCCGGACGCCATCCTGATAGCCGGCGCCGGCTCGCCCGCCGCCTTGCCGGCCAAGGCGCTGGTCGAGCGCGGCTACAAAGGCCGCGTCTATCAGACCCACGGCGTGGCCAACGCAGATTTCCTGCGCGTCGGTGGCAAGGACGTCGAGGGCGAAATCCTGCCTGCCGGCCCGGTCCTGGTCGCCGACCAGCTGCCCGCCAACAACGAGGTCAAGCCGGTGGCGCAGAAGTACGTTTCGCAGTACGAGGCCAAATACGGCGCCGGCAGCATGGCGACGTTCGGCGCCCATCTGTACGACGCCGGGCTGCTGCTGACGGCAGCAATCCCTGAGGCGCTGAAAAAGGCCAAGCCGGGCACTGCTGAATTCCGATCCGCCCTTCGCGATGCGATGGAGCACCAGACCGGCGTGGTGATGACCCAGGGCGTCGCCAACCTGTCGCCCGCCGACCATAACGGCTTCGACGCCCGCGCCCGCGTCATGGTCACGGTGCGCGACGGCAAGTGGCTGCTGCTGCCCTGATCCCTGCCGGCCGAACCCGAAACGATGGACGCCTCGATCCTGCTGATCCTGGTCCAGGACGGCCTGGTCAACGGCGCCATCTACGCGTTGCTCGCCCTGTCGCTGGTGCTGGTGTTCACCGTTACCCGGGTGCTGTTCATCCCGCAGGGCGAGCTGGTGGCGTTTGCTGCCCTGACCTACTCGACGTTGGCCGAGGGCCACGTCCCCGCCAGCATCTTCCTGCTCGCCGGCCTTGGCGCCACCGCCTGCCTGCGCGGGTTGTGGGACGCCCGCGCCACGCGGAACAAATACGGGAAAATCCTGTTCGGCACGCTCGGCCCGCCGGCCGTCGTGGTGCCGCTCACCCTGTGGCTGGCGCCGCGCCACCCCGGGCTCGCGGTCTCGGCCCTGCTGGCGGTGGCGACCGTGGCGCCGATGGCTCCCGCCCTCTACCGCATCGCCTTCGCGCCCCTCGCCAGCGCCTCGATCCTGACCCTGCTGATCGCCGCGGTCAGCGTGCGCTTCGCCATGGTTGGCATCGGCCTCGTCATTTTCGGGCCGGAGGGCACGCGCGGCATTGGCTTTTCCGACGCGTTCTTCACCGTGGGACCCTTGACCATCCCCGGCCAGGCAATCTGGATCTGGATCGTCACCTTCGCCCTCATGCTGGCGCTGGCGATATTCTTTGGCCGCACCCTCATTGGCCGCGCGCTGCGCGCCACCGCCATCAACCGGCTGGGCGCCCAGCTGGTCGGCATCCCGGCCGAGGGCGCCGGCCGCCTCGCCTTCACCCTTGCCGGCGCGATCGGCGCCATTTCCGGCGTGCTGGTGGCGCCGCTCACCACCATCTACTACGACACCGGATTCCTGATCGGGCTCAAGGGCTTCGTCGCCGCCATCGCCGGCGGGCTGGTCGGCTACCCGGCCGCCGTCATCGCGGCGCTTGCCGTCGGCATCGTCGAAAGCGTCTCCTCGTTCTGGGCCAGCGCCTATAAGGAAGTCATCGTCTTCACCGCCGTGCTGCCGGTGCTGCTGGTCCGCAGCCTGCTCGGCCCACCGTCCGAGCACGACGAATGAAGCGCGGCCTGTGGCTGCTTTTCCTACTTGCATGGCTGGCCGCGCCGCTGCTTGGGATCGTGCCGCCCTTCTGGATCAGCCTCGCCAACACCATCGGCATCGCGACCGTGGTAGTGCTCGGCCTGGTGGTGCTGACCGGCGTCGGCGGCATGACCTCGTTCGGCCAGGCCAGCCTGATGGGGTTCGGCGCCTACACCACCGCGCTGCTGAACACCTCCCTGCATCTGTCGCCGTGGATCGCCCTGCCCGCCTCGATCGCCGCCAGCGTCGCCGCGGCCCTGACGCTCGGCGCCGTCACCCTCCGCCTGTCGAGCCAGTACCTGGCACTGGCCACCCTTGCCTGGAGCGTCAGTCTTTTCTATCTCGCCGGTAACCTCGACCTCACCGGCCGCTATGACGGCATCCCCGCCATCCCGGCGGTAAGCCTCTTCAACATCAACCTGGCCGCCCCGGAAAAGTTCTTCGTGGTGATCTGGGTCTCGGTCGCGCTGGCCATGCTCGCCACCGCCAACCTGCTCGACAGCCGCGTCGGCCGGGCGATGCGCGCCTTGCGTGGCGGCGCCATCGCCGCCGCCTCGTGCGGCGCCCCGCCGGCACAGGCAAAGCTGCTCGCCTTTCTCTACGCCGCCGCACTGGCCGGCTGGGCCGGCTGGCTCTACGCGCATCTGCAGCGCGCCGTGAACCCGACGCCGTTCAGCTTCGCCGCCTCGACCGAGTATCTACTAATGGCCGTGCTCGGCGGCGCCGGCCATATCGGCGGCGCGCTGCTCGGTGCGGCGATCTTCACCCTCCTTAACGACCGCCTGCAAAGTTTCCTGCCGCTGCTGATCCCGACCCCGGGCAACTTCGAGCTCGTCGCCTTCGGCTGCCTGATGCTGGTCCTGCTGCAGACGGCGCCCGAGGGGCTGTGGCCGCATCTGTTCCGCCCGCGCCCGCAACCCCGCCCGATCGATGAAACCCTGGCCCTGCCACGTCGGAACATTCCGCCACCCGGCACGCTTCTGCTCGAAAGCATCGCCCTGACCCGTCGCTTCGGCGGCCTGGTCGCGGTCGACGCGCTGTCCTTTTCCGCCTGCGCCGGCGAGATCGTCGGCGTCATCGGCCCCAACGGCGCCGGCAAAAGCACGATCTTCAACCTCCTCACCGGCGTCGACCAGCCCAGCGCCGGCCAGATAAAGTTTCGGAGCGAAGAAATCACCGGCAGCAACGCGGCCGCGATTGCGGAGCTCGGCATCGCGCGCAGCTTCCAGCACGTCCAGCTCGTCGCCGGCATGTCAGTAATCGAGAATGTTTGCCTCGGCGCCCACCTCCGCGGCCATGCCGGCCCTCTGCGCGCGCTGCTCCAGCTCGACTGCGCCGAGGAAGCCGCCCTGTTCGCCGAAGCCATGCGCCAGCTCGACCGCGTCGGACTGCGGCAGCACGCGGACCGCCCTGCCGGCAGCCTGGCACTCGGCCAGCAGCGCATCGTCGAGATCGCCCGCGCCCTCTGCCTCGATCCGGTCATGCTGCTGCTCGACGAGCCCGCCGCCGGCCTGCGCCACAACGAGAAGGAACAGCTGGCCACCCTGCTGCGCCAGCTCCGCGCCGAGGGGCTCGGCGTGCTTCTGGTCGAGCACGACATGGATTTCGTCATGCAGCTCGCCGACCGCCTGGTCGTCATGAACTTCGGCGCCAAGCTGACCGAAGGCGCCCCCGAAAGCGTCGGCAGAAATCCGCAGGTGATCGAGGCATATCTCGGCACCGCCGCATGATGTTCAGGGTCGCCGGGTTGTCCGTCTCCTACGGTGGCGTCGCCGCGGTCCAGGATATCTCGCTGCACGTCGAGGCCGGCAGCATCGCGGCGGTCATCGGCCCCAACGGCGCCGGCAAGACCACCTTGCTCAACGCCGCCATGGGCGTCCTGCCCTCCACCGGCACGATCGAGTTCGACGGCACTAGCATCCACGCAATGGACATCGAGACCCGCGTGGCCGCCGGCATCAGCCTGGTGCCCGAACTTCGAAACCTGTTTTCGACCATGAGCGTCGCCGACAACCTCCGCCTTGGCGCCTACCGCCTCCGCCGCGAGGGCAGCGCCGCCGCAGCCCGCGCCATGGACGAGATCTTCGAAACATTCCCGCCGCTGCAACGTCGAAAAGAACAACTCGCCGGCACCCTGTCGGGCGGCGAGCGCCAGATGCTGGCGATGGGCCGCGCGCTGATGGCCAGGCCAAAACTGCTGATGCTCGACGAACCCAGCCTTGGCCTCGCCCCACTGATCGTGCGCGACCTGTTCGCCATCGTCTCGCAACTCCGCGCAACAGGCGTCGGCATCCTGCTGGTCGAACAGAACGCCCGCGCCGCACTCCGCATCGCCGATTACGCCTACGTGCTCGAAACCGGCCGCATCACGCTCGAAGGCACCGACCTGGCCGACGACCCGCGCATCGTCGAAAAATACCTCGGGCAGAAAGAAAGTAAAAGCTTGGGAGGCGCGCCGCCCCCCAAACCGCGGCATCCATAAAGCGAAAATCAAGCCGCCACTTCTCCCCCGTCCCTTGTGGGAGGGGGCTGGGGGGAGGGGTCGCCAACAACCTCCCCGAACCCCGGCTCGTAAAATCTCACCGTCGTCTCAACACGACGATTCCGCGACCCGATCCTACCCGACGACACTGGTCCCGCTTTTCGCACACTGACGACCGGCCGAGCCACCAGCGCCGCCGCCATCGCCGCCTGGTCGCGCCGCAGCCACTCGGCCGGCTCGTCGAGCCCCGGCGGCGGCAAGGCCGCCTGCAGCACCCGCAGGATGTCGAAGAACGCCGTGCGCGGCAGCAGCAGC
>JANXRT010000107.1 GCA_025356735.1 Acetobacteraceae bacterium
CGGCATTAAGAAATGGGCCGGATCCGGTCAATGAACCACATCTTCTAGGTCGGTTCGGTTTCGCCCCGGTGACGGTCGGAAGTTGGCCGGCCCGCCGGCTCGCCTTTCGCCGGATTGTCGGCCAGCGCCTGTCCATGCGGATCAGTTTTGGCGGCTTCATCCGCCGGCCGATCGGCTGGGCCGGGAATAGGCGTTACCTTGGGAATGGAAATTTCGGTGTCTCCTGCATAGGTCAAAGCCGCATCGGCTCGGCCGGCGGGTCCTGTGGAACCGGGATCGGCGCCGGCGGCTCCTCGACGGGAAAATCCACGTCGGGATCAGGCGGTTCCGGCGGCTGGCCAGGTGGCAACGGCGGATCGCTTGCCGCGTCTTGTTTTATTGGGCGCATGGGGGAAATACGTCCCATCGGGCCGGGAGTTCCTAGGCCGGGCGCATCCGATGCATGTTCATCGGCTTGGCGGTCATCACGACCTGGGCGTTCTGGTTGAGCACCTCGATCAGGGCGCGGACCATGCCGCGATCCGGCTTGGAGCGGGACGGCACCGCCTCCAGCACCGTGACCCGCACCCGCAGCGTGTCGCCCGGGCGTACCGGCCGGGTCCAGCGCAATTCGTCTATACCGGGGGAGGGCAGGCCGCCTTTCGGCAAATAGTGTTCGGCGAATAGCCGCATCATCAGGCCCGCGGTATGCCAGCCGCTGGCGATCAGCCCACCGAACTCGCGGGCGGCGGCCGATGCGGCATCGACATGCATGTCCTGAGGGTCGAACTTGTTGGCGAACTCCAAGATCTCCGCCTCGGTCACCGTGGTTTCGCCAAATTCGAACACGGCCCCAATCGGATAATCCTCGTAGTAGCGCTGCGAAGCCGGCGGCAGTTGCATGGTAATGCCTTCATGGATGCGTTCCAGGGCGCTCCCCTGGCGGGGTATGGCGCCGAGCCCCATTGCTTCCTAACTGAATGCCCGCCGCCGGACTCGAACCGGCACGCCCAAACAGGCTGCGGATTTTAAGTCCGCTGCGTCTACCATTCCGCCAGGCAGGCCCGGGTTCACGCTTTAACCACGGCGCAGGCAATGTCCAGTGCCCGGCGCAGCAGGGTATCGCTGGCCTCGGGCGTGCGGAAAGCGCTGTGGGCTGAGAGCGTCACGTTTTCCAACGCCGTCAGCACGTGTCCAGGCGGCAGCGGCTCGGTGTCGTACACGTCGAGCGCTGCATGGAAGATGGCGCCGGAGCGGAGTGAGGCGACCAGCGCCGCCTCGTTGATCAGCGCGCCGCGGGCGGTGTTGACCAGGATCACGCGCAGCCGCAGCCGGGCCAGCCGCGCGGCATCCAGGAAGCCGCGGGTTTCGTCGGTCAGCAGCAGATGCATGCTGAGCACGTGGCTGGCGGCCAGCACCGCGTCCAGCTCCAGGAACTCGATGCCGGGATGGGTTTTGGGCGTGCGGTTCCAGGCGACCACCTTCATGCCGGACCCCATGGCGATGCGGGCAACCTGCTCGGCGATGCCGCCGAAGCCGACCAGGCCCAGCGTCTTGCCATGCAGCTGCACTCCTTCGGTGCGGGTCCAGGTGCTGGCACGCAGATCGCGGTCCATGCGCGCCAGGCCGCGCGCCGCCGCCCACATCAGCGCGATCGCGTGCTCGGCCACCGCGATGTCGCCATAGCCCTTGATGGTGTGCACCGTGATGCCAAGCCCGGCCAGTTCCTCAGGGTTCATGTAGCTGCGCGCGCCAGTGCCGAGAAAGATCACGTGCCGAAGGTCGCGGCATCGCGCCATCGCCTCGGTCGGCAGGGTGGTGTGGTCGTTGAGCATGAAATGGTAACCGGCCAGCAGCCCGGGCAAGGCTTCAGGCGCGATGTCCTCCTGCTCGTTGACGTCGATCTGCGGATCACCCGGGTGGCGGTTGGCGCGGTAGACATCCGCCAGGGCATCTACGGCGTCGATGAACAGGCCCTTCATTGGCGATCTCCTGAGGTAGCAAGCCGGGGGCAGCCCCGGACCCCGCCGGGGGTAGCACCCCCAAACCCACCTAACTTAGGCTATATCCAGTGGATGCCGAGTGCCCGCCCTTCACCCGCCCTTGTGGCGATTGCGCCGCGGCGTCCGCTGAGGTGGCTTTCCCAGATAATGATCGTGGCAATCTGGGCGGGGCTGGCGCTCGGCCTTGGCCTGCTGTGGTTCGCGCGCGACCTGCCGCGCCCGGAATCGGCGCTGGACGCGGTCCGGCGCCCGAGCCTGACCCTGCAGGATCGGACCGGAAAGACGTTCTCGACCTTCGGCGACATCGTCGGCGATCCGCTGCATCTGGCCGACATGCCAGCCTACCTGCCGGCGGCGGCGGTCGCCGTCGAGGATCACCGCTTCTGGCACCATCCGGGCATCGACCTGATCGGTTTGGCCCGCGCGGCGGCCACGAACCTGCGTGCCGGCCGGGTGGTACAGGGCGGCTCCACCATCACCCAGCAGGTGGCCAAAAACCTGTTTCTGACCAATGCGCGGACGTTCCGGCGCAAGGTGCAGGAACTGATGCTGACCCTGTGGCTGGAGAGCCATTTCACCAAGCGCGAAATCCTCGAGATCTGGCTGAACCGGGTCTATCTCGGTTCCGGCGCCTGGGGCATGGATGCCGCGGCCCGGATGTATTTCGGCGTTTCAGCCCGTCGCGTCACGTTGTGGCAGGCGGCGGTGCTGGCCGGACTGCCGCGCGCGCCGTCGCGGTTCAACCCGCGCACCAGCCCCGAGGCCGCGGCGGGGCGGGGCCGCGAGGTGCTGGCGGCGATGGTCAACGCGGAAACGATCACGGCCGAGCAGGCGCGCGCGGCCGGCAGCCAGATTGCGTTCGGCGCCGCGCCGGTGCTGCCGGGCTGGTTCGCCGACTGGATCGCCGAGCAGGCGCAGTCCGCGATGCCGGCAAACGCCGATGCGTCGGTCCGCACCACGCTCGACCCGCGCGTGCAGGAACTTTCTCAATCGCGGCTCGAAGCCATGCTGAGCGGGCCGGGGGTGGCGGCCCATGCGACGCAGGGCGCGGTGGTGGTGCTGGATGGCGCCACCGGCGCGGTCCGCGCGATGGTCGGCGGGCGGGACTATCGCACCGGGCCGTTCAATCGTGCGGTATCGGCACGGCGCCAGCCGGGGTCGGCGTTCAAGCCGTTCGTCTGGCTGGCAGCGCTGGAAAGGGGCGTGCGGCCCGATGACCGGGTGCAGGACGCGCCGATCCGCATCGGCAACTGGAGCCCGTCGAACTTCGAGCGCCGGTTCGCCGGCGAGATCAGCGTCGAGGATGCGCTGGCGGAATCCGTCAACACCGTGTCGGTGTCGCTGATGCAGGGTGCCGGCGGGCCGCGGGCGGTGATCGCCGTCGCCAACCGGCTTGGCCTGACGGAGCGGTTTTCCCAGCATCCGTCGATCGCGCTCGGCACCGGCGAGGTCGGGCTGCTGGAGCTGACCGCCGCCTACGCGGCGTTCTTCAACGGCGGCCACCGGATGACGGCCTACGGCATCGATGCCATCCGTGCCGGCGGCCAGGCGGTGAAGCTGGCGCGCATCCCATCGCCGGCGGTGATCGATCCGTCGCTCGCGGCGATGATGGCGCGGATGATGGGTGCGGTGGTATCGCGGGGAACCGGCCGGGCGGCGGCGGTATCCGGCCGGCAGGTCGCGGGCAAGACCGGCACGACACAGGATTTCCGCGATGCCTGGTTTATCGGCGGAGTGGGCGGCAGCGTGATCGGAATATGGGTCGGCAACGACGACAACCAGCCGATGAACGATGTCCAGGGCGGCGGCCTGCCGGCGCGGGTGTTTCATGATATCGCTGCCGGACTGCACTAACGCAGTCCGGCAGCGGCAGGTTCACTTTGAATGGCGACGATTGCGACGAACAAGCCCAAGACTGAGTAAGCCCAGGCCAAGCAAGCTCATCGTTGCCGGTTCCGGAACCGGTGCATCCACGCCGCTCAGTTCTGCGCTGAAGTCGTTGGCCAGCTTCCCAGTCGCCTTGGTCGCCGTGACTGTCACAACTTCAGTCATCGAGAATGGCGGATGAATGATGATATCGTCTGGCAGATTGAACGAGGCAGCCGGCACACCTTTAACGTACGATGACACGAATTTGGCAAGCGACACTGCGGTACCGGTAGTACCAAAAGCCGCATCGGAAGGGTCAGCAAAGAAAGTGGAAGTGACCGACAGGCCAACAGATTTTAGTGTTGTGGTCAGTGAGCTATCAAAGCTCCAAATGTCTGAGGCGCTCTCGACGTTCGTCAATGACAACATGATCGTCAGAGATGCAGGTGAACTTCCGGGCGTCGCGTGTATGGCAGCGTGCAGATAAATGTCCGGGTCGGCTAAATCTCCAAGGTAAGGATAACCCTGGGCTGTCACCAAAGTGCCTGCGAACACGCCAGAGGCAATGAGGCCTCCCTCCAAATCACCGCTTGGGATAGAAGTCGCAGCACTGGTTCCAATTTTTAAATGAAGTATGGGAGTAGCCTGAGCCGCTGACAGAAGGCCCAAAGTTACGGCCACCGCAGCGCCGGCAAAAAATTTAATGTTCATTAACTATATCCTTACATACATAAACAGCAACGAGCACAGGTAGAGCAAGAGCCATGCCAAAGGAAATTTCTTGTCTTTTGAACAGGTTAGGAAAGACAAAGTTGTAGCCTCGATAAATGTGTAAAAAACGCCGACACTTCAATTTAGAAATTGGACGGAGCCATAATTCGTCACCCGTTAGCCAATCCGCATAAGTCGCGCCGCATGGGCGCGCAGCCATGGCACCGCTTCCGCCATATGCGGTGTCATCTCGTTCACCGCGAGCCAAAAGTTCTTCCCATGGTTCATGTGCCGAAGGTGCCCGACCTCATGGGCCGCCACGTAGTCCTGCACGAACGCCGGTGCCAGAACCAGGCGCCAGCTAAACGCCAGGCTGCCGTCGGGCGCGCAGCTGCCCCACCGGCTGCTGGTGTCCTTCACCGTCACCCGCTTGGCGCGCACCCCGGCGACTCTCGACTTCTCCGCGACCAGGGGCACCAGCCGCCGGCGGGCTTCGGCGCGCAGGAAATCATGTGTGCGCCGTTCCAGGAATTCCGCGGCGCCGGTAATGACCAGCTCGCCCGCCTCGATGCGCGAGCCGGAGCCCGGGCGTGAGCCTGAGCCTGAGCCATGCCCCGGCACGTGGCGAAGGCGATGCGGCACGTCGTCGATCGGAATGACCGCACCATCGACGAACGGCACCGCGCCGGGCAACGCGCGCAGCCGGGCCGTCAGCCAGTCGATGTGGCTGTGAAGCAAAGCGAGCCCGGCGCGACGGCTTGCCCGTGCCGGCAGCGTCACGATGATGCCGCCGTCGCGCGGGTCAATGCGCAGGCTGACCCGCCGCGCCCGCGCGCTGCGGCGCCACGCGACCGCGGTCAAGCCGGTCGGCAGCATCAGCATCTCGGGCGGCGGGGCCTCCACGCGGGATGGCGGCAAGCTGTCCTACGCGGCCTTGGCGAGGATGATGCCGCAGGCATCCATCGCCGCATGGATTTTTTCGACCTGCTCGGCCGAAAGTTTCAGATGTGGCGGGCGGATGTTGGTCCATCCGGCGTCGCCGGTATGACGTGCCTTGAGCGCCTTCAGACCGGGAATCAGCGGCACCGAGGTCACGGCGCGACGGGTGGCTGTCAGCACCGCCTGCGCCGCGGCACCCTTAGCATTGTCCCAATTCGCGTAAACTTCAGCGGCGATGGCGCAATTCACGTTCGCGGCGGCGGTGATGCAGCCGGCGCCGTTCGCTTTCAGAAGGTTTTGCAGCAGGCTGTCGTCGCCGGCATAGACCTCGAAGCCATCGGCGGAAAAGTGGTCGGCATAGCTGCGCGTGTTGGCCCAGTCGCCGCTGCTGTCTTTTACCCCGGCAAACACGCCGGGATATGCCGCCAGCAGCCGGCCGATCAGGTCGATGCCGAACGGCACCGCCGATTGCGCCGGAAAGTGATACAGGTAGATCCTGATGCCGCCGCCGACCCGCTGCACGACCTCGGAGAAATAGGCGAACAGCCCGTCATCGCTCGGGTTCTTGTAAAAGAACGGCGGCAGCAGCAACGCGCCCCGGCAGCCCAGCGCCGCCGCCGCGCGGGTCAGCTTCACGGTGTCGGTCAGGGCCGGGGTGCCGGTGCCGGGCATCAGCTTCGCCGCCGGAATGCCGAGCCCGACCAGGCCCTGCACGGTCTCGATCCGCTCCTCGATGCCGATGCTGTTGGCCTCGCCGGTGGTGCCGAGGACGCCCAACCCGTTGCAGCCGTTCGCCAGCAGCCAGCGGCAATGCGCCGCCATGCGGTCGAGGTCGATCGACAGGTCGTCGTGCATCGGGGTCAGCACGGCGGCATTGACGCCACCATAGAGCGCGTTCGCCAACATATCTTTACTCCGTTTTCCGGATGCGGCCGGTTGCCGCACGACGCGCCGATCTTGGGGCCTTGCCCGGCCAATCCACGATATGATGTTCAAGCGGCCCCGCCTCGCGCTCGTCGATGGCGCGGCCCGAGACCGACACGCCGGCGGTGTGCACGGTATTCGGATCGCCCGACACCAAGGGGTGCCACCAGGCGAGGTCACGCCCCTCGGCCAGCCGGCGGTAGGCGCAGGACGGCGGCAGCCAATCGATCTGATCGAGCACGGTGGGCGTCAGGCTGATGCAGTCAGGCACCTTGGTGCGGCGGTTGGCATAGTCGCCGCATTTCGAGGTGCCGAGGTCGAGCAGCCGGCAGGCGACGTTGGTGTAGGCCAGGTCGCCGGTCTCATCGAAACGCAGCTTGTGCAGGCAGCACCGGCCGCAGCCGTCGCACAGCGATTCCCACTCGTCCCGGCTCATCGAGGCGAGGCTTTTCACTTTCCAGAACGGAGGGTCGGCGACCATGCTTTCAGTCTAGCGCGCCTTGCCGGCTTTTACAGCCGCCCATGGCAATGCTTGAACTTCTTTCCCGATCCGCAAGGGCACAGCGCATTGCGCGGGCTCTGACGCCAGGTTGCCGGATCGTTCGGGTCCACTGCCTCGGCGCGCACCGGCAATGGTGCCAGGCCACTTCCGGCCGCGAGCGGCGCCGGCTGGCCGTACTCCGCCATGGCCATTTCCGGCACCGGGTGGTTTTCGAAGGTGCGGGCGAAATCGGGTTCCGGCGGATCCGGCGGCGCCAGCTCGACGCGCGACAGCATCGTCGTGACGCGCTCCTTGAGCTCGTCGAGCATGGCGTTGAACAGCGCAAACGCCTCGCTTTTATACTCGTTCAGCGGATCGCGCTGGCCATAGGCGCGCAGGCCGATGCCCTGGCGCAGATGGTCCAGCGCCAGCAGATGCTCCTTCCACACCGCATCGAGCGTCTGCAACAGCAGGGACTTCTCGATGTAGCGCATCAGCCCGGGCCCGAGATTGGCTGCCTTGGCCGCCATCGTGCTGTCGGCAGCGGCCTCGATCCGCTCGCGCAGCGCGGTCTCGTCGATGCCCTCCTCGCTTCCCCACTCGACCACAGGCAAGGCGACGTTCAGCGTCCGACCGACATCCTCGGCAAGCCCGGCAAGCTCCCACTGCTCCGACAGCGCCTTGGCCGGAATGCGCCGCGCCACCATCGCATGCAGCACCTCGCCGCGCATTTCGGCCACTGTCTCGGCGACGTCGTCGGCGCGCATGAACTCCCGGCGTTGCGCATAGACTTCTTTGCGCTGCGCGTTCATCACGTCGTCGTATTTGAGCACGTTCTTGCGGGTGTCGAAGTTGCGCGCCTCGACCTTCTTCTGCGCCTTTTCCAGCGCCTTGTTGATCCATGGATGAACAATCGCCTCGCCCTCCTTGAGGCCGAGTCGCGCCAGCATCCCGCCCATCCGGTCGGAGCCGAAGATGCGCATCAGGTCGTCTTCCAGCGACAGGAAGAAGCGCGAGCCGCCAGGGTCGCCCTGGCGCCCGGCGCGGCCGCGCAGCTGGTTGTCGATGCGCCGGCTTTCGTGCCGCTCCGTGCCGATCACAAGCAGCCCACCGGAGGCTTTCACCGCATCGTGGTTCTTGGCAACTTCGACGCGGATCGCTGCTTCGCGGGCCTCATGCATGGCTATGTCGGAGATGGCGGCGAGCTCGGTCTTGACCCGCATCTCGACGTTGCCGCCGAGCTTTATGTCGGTTCCGCGGCCGGCCATGTTGGTGGCGATGGTGATGGCACCTGGCGCGCCGGCCTGCGAGACGATGGTCGCCTCCTGCTCATGGAAGCGCGCGTTCAGCACCGCGTGCGGCACCTTCTTCTTGTTAAGCAACGCGCTGATGGTTTCCGACTTTTCGATGCTGGTGGTGCCGACCAGTACCGGTTGGCCACGCGTGCGGGCGTCCTCGATCAGGGTCGCCACTGCCTCATATTTTTCGCCGGCGGAGCGATAAACCTCGTCGTCCTGGTCCTTCCGTGTGACAGGGACGTTGGTCGGGATTTCCAGCACCTCGAGCTTGTAGATCTCGGCGAACTCATCGGCCTCGGTCATCGCCGTGCCGGTCATGCCGCCGAGCTTGGGGTACAGGCGAAAATAGTTCTGGAAGGTGATCGAAGCCAGGGTCTGGTTCTCGGCCTGGACGGTGACGCCCTCCTTGGCTTCCAGCGCCTGATGCAGCCCATCGGAGTAGCGGCGGCCCTCCATCATGCGGCCAGTGAACTCGTCGATCAGGACGACCTTGTCGTCGCGCACGATGTAGTCCACGTCGCGGGTGAACAGCGTGTTGGCGCGCAGCGACTGCTGGACGTGGTGCACGACCGAGACGTTGAAGATGTCGTACAGGTTGCCTTCGGTGATGATCCCGGCATCCTTCAGCATGTCCTCAACCCGCTCCGAGCCCATCTCGGTCATCGAGCAGGTGCGGAACTTTTCGTCTTTGTCATAGGTCTCGGGGTCCACCACCAGCTGCTTCACCACGCCGTCCACGCGGCGGTACAGATCGGAAGAATCCTCGGCCGGGCCGGAGATGATCAGCGGCGTGCGCGCCTCGTCGATCAGGATGCTGTCAACCTCATCGACGATGGCGAAGAAGAAATCGCGCTGCACCATGTCGTCCAGCCGGTACTTCATGTTGTCGCGCAGATAGTCGAAGCCGAACTCGTTGTTCGTGCCGTAGGTCACATCCGAGCCATAGGCCTGCTTGCGTTCCTCGTCGGTGAGACCGTGCACGATGCAGCCGACGCTGAGGCCGAGGAACTTGTAAATCTGGCCCATCCATTCCGCGTCGCGCTTGGCGAGATAGTCGTTCACGGTGACGACATGCACGCCTTCTCCGGCAAGCGCGTTCAGAAAGACGGGCAGGGTCGCGACGAGCGTCTTGCCTTCGCCGG
>JANXRT010000115.1 GCA_025356735.1 Acetobacteraceae bacterium
CCAGGGCGCGCGTTGCCGCGGCTCCTGCAGGAACCGGCGCATCAACCCGGCCTGCACCAGCAGCAGCGCCGCCACCGCCGCCGCGTGCACGGGACGGTTCCAGCCCAGCAGCAAGCCAATCACGACGACCTGCGGCAGCGCCATGACCACGCACGCCAGCCGCGCCGCCCGCGAGACGCCCAGCAGCACCGGCAGCGAGTTCACCCCCATCTGCCGGTCGCCCTCGACCGACTTGAAGTCGTTCAGCGTCATGATGCCATGCGCGCCGACGCTGTACAGCGCGGCCATGGCGAACACCCGCGGACTGGGATTGGCCGCGGTCAGGATGGCGGTGCCGGTGATCCAGGGCAGGCCCTCGTAGCAGGCGCCGCAGGCGGCGTTGCCCCACCAGCCATTCAGCTTTAACCGCCATGGCGGCGCGCTGTAGGCCCAGGCGAAGCAAAGTCCGAAAAGCGTCGCCACGAACGCCCAGGCGCCAAGGCCCGCCCCGACGACGAGCGAAAGGACCGTGCCGGCGATCGCGATGTGCAGGCCGCGCCGGCCGGGAATGCGGCCCGAGGGGATCGGCCGGCCCGGCTCGTTGATCGCATCGACATGGCGGTCGAACCAGTCATTCACCGCCTGGCTGGTGCCGCAGACGATCGGGCCGCACAGCAGCACGCCGGCCAGCACGGTCGGCCAGCGATCGGCGAGCGACGCGCCCGAGGAGATCACGCCGCAGCCGAACGCCCACATCGGCGCGAACCAGGTAATCGGCTTGAGCAACTCCAACGCCGCCGGCATGGCACGCGGGCGAGCGGCCGCGACGCCGGCCTGCGACATCAGTGGCCACCCTCGACCGCGAGGTCGCCCAGGCCGTAGCGGCGCAGCTTGACATACAGGCTCTGGCGGCTGAGGCCGAGCATCTCGGCGGCCGAGGCGCGGTTGTCGCCGGTCATCTCCAGCGCCGTCTCGATGCACAGCCGCTCGATGAGATCGGTCGATTCGCGCACCAGGTCCTTCAGCGCGACGCGGCCGATCAGCCGGGTTAGCTGCTCGATCGAGCGCGGCCGGGTGTCGGCCGCCATCGGCTCGTCGGTCAGCCGGCGGTCGATGTTGCGGATGGCGAAGCCGAAGCAGGGCTGGCCGCCGTTCATCACCGAAACGGCCGAAATCTCGATCGCCGCCGGCGCGCCGTATGCGCCGCGCAACGTGGTCGCGAACAGCCGCACCGAGCCGCGATGCTGCAGGTTGGCGATCAGCACCTCGAGGTCGAGGCCGGGCCGGCCGACCCACTGGCTGAGCGGCTCGCCCGCGGCGGCGGCCTCGGAGCCGAGCTGGGCCATGTCGAGGAAGGCCGCGTTGGCCGACAGGATGCGCCCGTCGCGCCCGGTGATGACGAAACCGTCCGGCGCGCTCTCGACCAGTTTCAGCAGCTTGAACTTGAGCTTGGAGACGACGGCCGTCGCGGGATCGGCGCCGAGCGGCGACAGCCGCACCAGGAAGAAGGCGTCATCCGCCTCGCGCAGCAACGACGCCGCGACCAGCACTTCCCGGCCGCCTGGCCGGTCGCCTGGCATCAGGCGCGCGCGCACGTCGTCCGGCCGGCCGGACGCGCGCACGTTGGCCAGCAGCGCCTGCACCGAGCTCAGGCCCTCGGGTCCGAAGATGTCGGCCAGCCGGCCGATGCCGGCCTCGCCGGCAGCCTTGCGGCGCGGTTCGCCGAGCAGCTTGCGCGCCGCCGGGTTGGCCTCGACCAGCCGGCTTGTGCCGGCATCCAGGATCAGCACGGCATCGGACGCGGTCTGGAACAGCAGCCGATAGCGGGTTTCTATGTTCCTGAAGCGAAAATAGTCCTGCTCCATCGATTGCTGGGCGTTGATCAGGCGCTGCTGCAACACCGATAACGGGCGCTCGTCGCGCCCGAACGCGATCACCCGGCCGGCGTCGCCGTCGCAGAGCTGGATGGCGGAGAACAGGATAGGGATGTCGGCCCCTACCACCGCCGGATAGTTGAGGTGGCGCCATTTCGTCGCGGCGTTGGAGGTTGCGTCGCGCAGCAGCATGTCGATCTTCGGCCGGCTCTCCTTGGTCACCGCCTCGGTCCATGGCCGCCCAAGCCACAGCGCGTGGCCGGCCAGCTCGCCGGCCAGTTCCTCGCTGTGGAACGCGACATCCTTGACCACCCCGTCGTAGTCGACGATCACCGCGATGTCGGCGACGGCGGCGATCAGCATCGCCGCCGTTTCCGCATCGAGGTTCCCGAGCGACACCTTCGGGGCTTGGAACATCATCACCTGAAACCCGGTCCTCCGTTTCGCTTGAACCCCCGCATCTGCCGACCCATCTCAAGCCGCGCCGCTACCAGCCGGGCCATTACCAGCCGGGCCATTACCAGCCGGGTCATTGCCTCGCGTGCAGCAAGGCGACCAGCCGGTGGGCCTGGAGCACGGCCTCACGGCCATCCGCCGCGGTCGTGTCGGCGCCGACCCGCGCCACCAGGTCCGGCCGCGCCGCAAAGAGCGGGCCGCCGACCATCACCCCCACCGACGCGTTCGCCGACGCGCGCCGCAGCCGGCGGATCTCGGCCGCAAGCGAGTCGAGCCGGCTTTCGCAAGTGACCGAGAAGCCGACGACGGCGAATTCCGTGCGCCCGACCTGATGTTCCAGCTGGCGCGCCGATAGCGCCGCGCCGCCGCTGACATCCCAGCCGGCGCGATGGAAGAACTCCGCAATCATCGCCAGGCCGAAATTATGCTGGTCGCGTGCCGTCGGCAGCAGCAGCACGCGGTGGCCGGGGTCGCGCCGGCCACCGATCCGGGAGGCGGCCTCACCCTGGAAATCGTGGCTGAGCCGGCGAAGCACCTGCTGCAGCCGCATCAGCCCGATCGTGACGTCGGTGAAGTGGCAGAGATCCGCCTCCCACAACTCGCCGAGCCGACGCGCCACGGGGGTCAGCAGGTCGAGGAAGATCGCCTCGGTGGTGATATCGGCGGATCGGAGGTCGGCGATGCGCCGGCTTATCGCGTCGGCATCGGCGTGCAGCGCCAGGCCGACGAACTCGGCGATCACCGCCTCGTCCAGCGCCGCCAGCTTGGCCGGGGTTTCAGGCGTGACGGCGGCGGCCAGCAGCAGCCGGGGAATGATCTCGCCATCGATGAGGCGTTGTAGCCGGCCGGCTGTTCGGCACCACAGCGCATCATCGCGATCGACCGCCGCCCGGTCGAACAGCGTCCAGTCCAACGCCGGGCCCCGGTCCATTGCTGAGCCCCGGTCCATTGCTGAGCCGTTGTCATGCAAGGGCTGCGCATAGCGCGAGTGATGGGTTTCAATATTCCGCTCATCCAGGTCGGTCATTTTTTCCTCCCTCCAATTATTCCAATCCAGCCGTGAAAAAGTGTCAAGTTATCTTTACGTAAAGCCAGATTGACAACTTGATCGGTAAGCCTCTAGCGTTTGTCCAACCCGCGGACAGGCAGCCGCAGACGGACGGGAGGACGCGATGAAGCAGGAAGCCAGGCCGGGGGTTTTGGATCGCGTCTCACTGAAGCTCCCTTCGACGATGGGCCGCTTGCCGCGGCGCTTCCGCCCAGCGAATAATTTCAGCCCTGTGTTGTCAACCAATGTTCACAACTAGGCCGTTCTCCCGGTTGATCGACAGCCTCGATAAATCGCCATGGGGATCCGTCTCGGGCCGCGTCGTCGGTCACCCGCCGGCCCCGGTCAGCCGCCTGTTCCTCTACACGCCCGAGCAGCGCCTGCGCCGTGACGCCTCAGCCTGGACCCGGGTGCAGGGCGTGCTGGCACCGATCCAGTTCGCCGTCTTCCTGGTCAGCCTGGGGCTGGTGCTGCGCTATCTGGCGACCGGCGACGGACTGCTGACCGCCACCGTTTCGATCGTCGCGAAGACCTGCCTGCTTTACACGATCATGATCACCGGCTCGATCTGGGAACGCGATGTTTTCGGTAAATACTTGTTTGCGCGCGCCTTCTTCTGGGAAGATGTCGTCAGCATCCTGGTGTTGGCGCTGCACACCGCCTACCTGGTCGGGCTGCTCTCGGGCGCGCTCGATCCGACCCGGCAGATGTGGCTGGCGCTCGCCGCCTACACCACCTATGTCGTCAACGCGACGCAGTTCCTGTTGAAACTACGGGCTGCCCGGCGTGAGCCGGTCGCTATGTCGCGCAGGGCGGCGATCGGCTTCTCCAAGTGACGCTGCTCGGTGCCGCAGAAGCTCCGGATGCGGCTTCGAATGTCGGGAGCCGGGTTGAAGACCTGGCCGAATCGTCGCCGTCAGCGGGACTTTCAATATTTCGCGAGCGAGGTCAGCGCGAGGTGTTCTGCGGCCTCACCGGAATCGTCTGGCTGCATCGGAAAATCCAGGACGCCTTCTTCCTCGTCGTCGGCTCGCGCACCTGCGCCCACCTGATCCAGTCCGCCGCCGGCGTGATGATCTTCGCCGAGCCGCGCTTTGCGACCGCGATCATCGACGAGCGGGATCTCGCCGGCCTCGCCGACGCCAACGACGAACTCGACCGCGTCGTCGCCCGGCTGCTGGAGCGGCGGCCGGAGATCAGGCTGCTGTTCCTGGTCGGCTCGTGCCCGTCGGAGGTGATAAAGCTCGATCTGTCGCGCGCCGCCTTTCGCCTGTCGCAGCGGTTCTCCCCGGGTATCCGGGTGCTGAACTATTCCGGCAGCGGAATCGAGACCACCTTCACCCAGGGCGAGGATGCCTGCCTCGCCGCCCTGGTGCCGGCCATGGCGGCGTCCATCGATCGCGCGCTGCTGGTGGTCGGCTGCCTGGCCGACGTGGTCGAGGACCAGTTCTCCCGGCTGTTCGCCGCCCTCGGCATCGGCCCGGTGCGGTTCCTGCCGCCGCGCCATGCCGCCGAGCTGCCGCCGGTCGGGCCTGGCACGTTCTTCCTCCTCGCCCAGCCCTTCCTGGCCGATACCGCGCGCGCGCTGGAGGCGCGGGGTGCGACGCGGATCGCGGCCCCGTTCCCGCTCGGTGCCGAGGGTACTTCACTCTGGCTGCAGGCCGCCGCGGCCGCGTGGAAAATCGATGCGGCGCGGTTCGATGCCGTCACCGCGGCCGGCCGCGACCGCGCCAGCCGCGCCGTTTCAAAGTGCCGTGAGGAGCTGGCCGGCAAGCGCGTCTTCCTGTTTCCCGACTCGCAGCTCGAAATCCCCCTCGCCCGGTTCCTGTCGCGCGAGATGTCGATGGAGCTGGTCGAGGTCGGCACGCCCTATTTGCACCGGGAACACCTCGCCGAGGAGCTGGCGCTGCTGCCGCCGGGCACCGCGCTCAGCGAGGGCCAGCACGTCGAGAACCAGCTCGACCGCTGCCGGCGGGCGCGGCCCGACATCACGGTCTGCGGCCTGGGCCTTGCCAACCCGCTGGAGGCCGAGGGGCTGACCACGAAATGGTCGATCGAACTGCTGTTCACGCCCATCCAGGGCTACGACCAGGCCGGCGACCTGGCCGAGCTTTTTGCCCGCCCGCTGGTGCGGCGCGGCTTGCTGGCGGTGTAGCCGATGCAGCTCACGCTGTGGACCTATGAGGGCCCGCCCCATGTCGGGGCGATGCGGATCGCGACCGCGATGGAGGGGCTGCACTACGTGCTGCACGCGCCGCAGGGCGACACCTACGCCGACCTGCTGTTCACCATGATCGAGCGGCGCGACCGCCGCCCGCCGGTAACCTACACCACGTTCCAGGCGCGCGACCTCGGCGGCGACACCGCCCAATTGTTCAAGGACGCGGCGCGGGAGGCCTACGAACGGTTCCGCCCGCAGGCGATGCTGGTCGGCGCGTCCTGCACCGCCGAGCTGATCCAGGACGATCCCGGCGGCCTGGCGCGCGCGCTGAACCTGCCGATCCCGGTGGTCGCGGTCGAATTTTCCGCCTATCAGCGCAAGGAGAACTTCGGCGCCGCGGAAACCTTCTACCAGCTCGTCCGCGCCTTCGCCGGGCCGAACGCGCCGCCCGCCGGAACAGCGCGCGTGCAACGTCCTGAAAGTTGCCGGCCACGTGCCAATCTGCTTGGCCCCACCGCACTCGGCTTTCGCCATCGCGACGATGTTGCCGAGGTCAGGAAGCTGCTGGGCGCGATGGGCATCGATGTCCACGTCACGGCGCCGCTCGGTGCCACGCCGGCCGACCTGGCACGGCTCGGCGAGGCCGATTTCAACGTCTGCCTGTATCCCGAGATCGCGGCGCCGGCCGCGCTTTGGCTCGGCCGCACCTTCGGCCAGCCGACGGTCAAGGCCGTGCCGATCGGCGTCGGCGCGACCTGCGATTTCATCCGCGAGGTTGCCTCGGTGGCCGGCGTCGATCCGGCGCCGGCGTTGGGCGACCCGGCCTCGCGGCTGCCGTGGTATTCGCGCTCGGTCGACAGCGGCTATCTCACCCGGAAGCGCGTCTTCATCTTCGGCGACGCGACCCACGCCGTGGCGGCGGCCCGCATCGCCAGCGAGGAACTCGGGTTTTCGGTTGTCGGCCTC
Organism: Acetobacteraceae bacterium; assembly: GCA_025356735.1. GTDB lineage: Bacteria > Pseudomonadota > Alphaproteobacteria > Acetobacterales > Acetobacteraceae > PALSA-911. Next base: position 6,485 of record JANXRT010000115.1, read on the forward strand.
GGCACCTATTCACGCGAATTCGCCCGCGAGGTCAGGGATGCGGCAAGGAAGCACGGCGTCGAAGCACTGATCACCGACGACTACCTCGAGGTCGAGGCAGCGGTGAAAAAACTGTCGCCGGAGCTGGTGCTGGGCACCCAGATGGAGCGCCACATCGCCAAGCGGCTGGGCATTGCGTGCGCCGTGATCTCGGCCCCGGTGCATGTCCAGGATTTCCCCGCCCGCCATTCGCCGCAGATGGGCTTCGAGGGCGCCAACGTGATCTTCGACACCTGGGTGCACCCGCTGATGATGGGCCTGGAGGAGCATCTGGTGGCGATGTTCCGCGACGATTTCGAGTTCCATGGCGATGCGGCGCCCTCGCACCTCGCCGATACCGGCACGGCACCGGCGGCCGTCGAGCAACCGGGCGCGACCACCCTCTGGGCGGGGGAGGCCGAGGCGGAGCTGAAGAAAATTCCGTTTTTCGTGCGCGGCAAGGCCCGCCGCAACACCGAGCGGTTCGCCCTCGAACAGGGCGTCGGAACCATCACCCTAGAGACCTTGTACGATGCCAAAGCGCATTTCGGCCGCTGATCCGACGCAAGCCGTCGTGACCGCGAACGCGGCGCCGATCCGCGTCGTCGTGGTCACCATGGACAGCCATCTCGGCGGCGCCTTTTCGCGCGCCGAGCAGGCGCTGCGCCGCGAGATGCCGGGATTGCGGCTGGTGATGCACGCCGCCGACGAGTTTTCCGACGATGCCGACGCGCTGGCCGAGTGCCATGCCGACATCGCCGAGGCCGACATCGTGGTGGCCGCGATGCTGTTCCTCGACGACCACATCCGCGCGGTGCTGCCGGCGCTGACGGCGCGCGCGCCGCATTGCGATGCCATGGTCTGCTGCATGTCGGCCGGCGAGGTGATGCGGCTGACGCGCATCGGCAAGTTCAGCATGGCCGGCGAGGCGACCGGCGCCATGGCGATGCTGAAGAGGCTGCGCGGCAAGACTGACTCCAAGGGCGGCAACGCCTCGGCGTCGTCCGGGCGCGGCCAGATGAAGATGCTGCGCCGGCTGCCCGCGCTGCTGCGCTTCATTCCCGGCACGGCGCAAGACGTGCGGGCGTATTTCCTGTCGCTGCAGTACTGGCTGGCCGGCTCCGAGGACAACATCTCTTCCCTTGTCCGCATGCTGGTCGATCGCTACGCGGACGGCCCGCGCCGGGGGCTGCGCGGCGTGCACAAGGTCGCGGCCCCTGTCGAGTACCCCGAGGTCGGGCTGTATCATCCGCACGCCCCCGGCCGCATTGTCGAGCGGCTCGACAGCTGCCGCCAACCCCGAAAAGCACCGGCACGGTTGGCGTGCTGCTGATGCGGTCCTACGTGCTGTCGAGCAACGCGCGCCATTATGACGGCGCCATCGCCGCGCTGGAGGCACAGGGCCTGCGCGTCATCCCGGCCTTCGCTAGCGGGCTGGACCAGCGGCCAGCGATCGAGCAGTTCTTCCAGCGCGATGGTGCCGCCACGGTCGATGCGGTCGTCTCGCTGACCGGCTTTTCCCTTGTCGGCGGCCCCGCCTACAACGACGCGCACGCCGCCGAGGAGGTGCTGGCGGCACTCGACGTGCCCTACGTCACCGCCCATGCGCTGGAATTTCAGACCATGCGGCAGTGGCAGGCGGATGCCCGCGGGCTGCTGCCGGTCGAGGCCACGATGATGGTGGCGATCCCGGAACTGGATGGCGGCATGTTGCCGATGACATTCGGCGGGCGGTGCGGCGCCACCGACGCGGCCGAGCGCTGCGCCGGCTGCGACGGCGACTGCGCCCGCGACATGGTGCCGCACCCTGAACGCACGGCAATGCTGGCGGCACGGGTCGCCAAGCTGGTGGCGCTGCGCCGGTCGGACCGGGCCGATCGCCGGGTCGCCGTGGTGCTGTTCAACTTTCCGCCGAACGGCGGTGCGACCGGCACCGCGGCCTATCTCGGCGTTTTCGCGTCGTTGCTCAACACGCTGCGCGGCATGAGGGCGCAGGGCTACACGGTGGATGTGCCGGAAACCGAGGACGCGCTGCGGGCGATGGTGGTCGAGGGCAATGCGAAGCGCTTCGGCGCCGACGCCAACGTCGCCGCACGCATCTCCGCCGACGACCATGTCCGCCGCCAGCGTTGGCTGCCGGAGATCGAAAAGCAGTGGGGGCCCGCACCCGGCCGCCTGCTGACCGACGGCGCCTCGATCTTCGTACTTGGCGCGCAACTGGGAAACGTGTTCGTCGGCATCCAGCCCGGCTTCGGCTACGAGGGCGATCCGATGCGGTTGCTGTTCGAGCACGGCTTCGCGCCGACCCACGCCTTCTGCGCCTTCTACCGTTACCTCCGCGAGGAGTTTTGCGCGGACGCCATCCTGCATTTTGGCACCCATGGCGCGCTGGAGTTCATGCCCGGCAAGCAGGCCGGCATGTCCGGCGAGTGCTGGCCCGACCGGCTGATTTCCGATCTTCCCAACTTCTACCTTTATGCGTCGAACAATCCGTCCGAGGGCATGATCGCCAAGCGCCGCGCCGGCGCCGCGCTGATCAGCTACCTGACCCCGCCGGTCGCCAGCGCCGGGCTTTACCGCGGGCTGCTCGACCTCAAGGCGACGCTCGACCGGTGGCGTGGCCTGGCGCCCGATGCCGATCCATCCCAGCGCGACGCCATCCGCGACCTGCTTCAGGCACAGGCCGCGGTCGTCGATCTGGCGCAGGCCGAGCCGGCCTGGCCGGGCCAGGCGACGATGGAGATCGATCGGCTTGGCCGCGACCTGCTGGAGCTGGAATACACCCTGATCCCGCACGGCCTGCATGTCGTCGGCGCGCCGCCTAACGAGGCCGAGCGCACCGAGATGCTCGACGCTGCCGGCATTTCCGACGTTGCCGAGCGCGTCCGGTTGGATGGGCTGCTCGGCACTGACAGCGAAATCCCGGCGATCCTGCATGCGCTCGATGGCGGCTACCTGCGCCCGGCGCCCGGCGGCGATCTGCTGCGCACCACGGATGTCCTGCCCACCGGCCGCAACCTGCACGGCTTCGATCCGTTCCGCATTCCCAGCGCGTTTGCGGTGCAGGACGGCGCCCGCCAGGCCGACCGGCTGCTGGAGCGCCACCGTGCCGACGGCAACGCGGTGCCGGAGACGGTGGCGATGGTGCTGTGGGGCACCGACAATCTGAAGACCGAGGGCGGCCCGATCGCCCAGGCGCTGTGGCTGCTCGGCGCCGAACCGCGCTTCGACAGCTACGGCCGTCTGACAGGCGCGCAACTGGTTCCGCTGGAACGGCTAGGCCGCCCGCGCGTCGATGTTGTCCTCACCCTGTCCGGCATCTTTCGCGACCTGCTGCCGTTGCAGACGAAACTCCTGGCCGAAGCCGCTTTGCTGGCCGCTTCCGCCGACGAGCCCGTCGAGCAGAACCACGTTCGCAAGCACGCGCTGGAATTCATCACCCAGAATGGCGGCGAGATGGCACAGGCGGCGCTGCGGGTGTTCGGCAACGCCGACGGCGCCTACGGCTCCAACGTCAACGCGCTGGTCGGCAACGGGGCCTGGAACGACGAGGATGAGCTGGCCGAGGCCTATGTCCGGCGCAAGGGTTTTGCCTACGGCGTCGATGGCAAGCCGGCCCGGCACGACGCCGTGCTGACCCACGCATTGTCCAAGGTGGAGATCGCCTACCAGAACCTCGACTCCATCGAGGTCGGCGTCACCACCGTCGATCATTATTTCGACACGCTGGGCGGCATCAGCCGCGCCGTGCGCCGGGCGCGCGGCGGCACCAAGGCGGCGGTCTATATCGGCGATCAGACCCGCGGCGACGGCATCGTGCGCACGATCGCCGAGCAGGTCGCGCTGGAAACCCGCACCCGCACGCTCAATCCGAAATGGTACGAGGCGCTGCTCAAGCACGGCTATGAGGGCGTGCGCGAGATCGAGGCGCATGTCACCAACACGATGGGCTGGTCCGCCACCACCGGCGAAGTGGCACCTTGGGTCTATGAGCGGATTTCCGAGGTTTTCGTGCTCGACCCGGAGATGCGCGAGCGGCTGGCGGCACTCAACCCGATCGCCTCGACCAAGATCGCCAACCGGCTGATCGAGGCGCAGGAACGCGCTTACTGGTCGCCAGACCCTGATACACTCGCCGCACTCCGACGAGCGGGCGAGGAGCTGGAAGACCGGCTTGAAGGCATCGAAGTGGGAATTGCGGCATGACAGTTCTGACCCGACCGGTGTCCACCTGTTCAATGGGTACACCCTGCGGCGATGGCGCCGGCAGTGTCCAGGTTCAGCTCGACCCCAACCTCAAGATCGGCAACGCCAAGGTGTTTGCCGTCTATGGCAAGGGCGGCATCGGCAAGAGCACGACGTCGTCGAACTTGTCCGTGGCGTTCTCCAA
>JANXRT010000291.1 GCA_025356735.1 Acetobacteraceae bacterium
GAAATATCCGTGATCCGCAAACCTGGCATCGCCCCCCGGTTGGACAGGCCATCGGGTGCCAGCAGGACCGCAGCCACCAGGGTGCCGAACAAACCTGCGGCACCGCCGATCCACCATCGCCGACCAGACTGCGACGTAGCCGCAATCCACCGGCTTGCTTCCGGAGCGACGCTGACCACCGGCAGGATCGGCAGGGCGGGTCTATCAGGTTCGAGCGTGATCACTGGTGGCACGGGCTCAAAGGCCAGGATGCGACGGAGGGGTTCCAGGCCGGTGGCGTTTAGCAGCGTCCAGAAAGCGGGACTGCCAACGAACATGATCTTGACCGAGTCGGAACCGGTCGCCAACCGCTGTAAGGATAGTAGGGTGGCGAGCTCGAGCGTCTCGGCCTGCTCGATAATCAGCGTGGCGGAGCCAGGAGCGGCACGGCGCTCCAGGAGCTGCACGAGGCGCGTTTCCTCCTCCTCATCGCTCCCTCCGCCGACGCCGTCCACTTCCAGTTGGATCAGCAGCCGTCGCAGCGTCAAGGGCGCGCTGAGCGGATTTCCTACCCGCAGGAGGCTGATGCCGTTCTTGACGATCTCGGCGGCCGCTTTCTCCATGGCGACAGCCCGGCTTTTTGGATCGGCGACAATGATGGCGGCGCAGTTTGGCATCTTAGCTACGTTTACCTACTCAGGGATCAAGGTTCCTGGATGCAGCATGTGAAGCACGTCGGAAACGCTTCCAGGTGCCGCATTGGTTCCGGAAAGGCGGCCGGTTCGTTTGTTGCCGTCAACGTGGCAGCGAAGCTGATCCGTGCAGCAGCCAAGGAGGATGCATCGTCATCCAGCCAGTCCCATTGCGCAGACTGAATGCCGCCATGCCGGCCACCAGGATCAGAACGATGAGCGGTTCGGACGCCGAGCCGGTGCGGCATACGGAAATCGCCCAGGTCTTTCGCAGCGGCCAGGCGAGGCGCAATCCTTGCGGCGTCAGCATGTCGGCAGCCAGATGAAACAGATAACCCACAGCCAGTGCGGAAACTCCGCCGCGATGAGGGTAGGCCTGCAGAAGCAGTGCCACTAGGCCGAGCACCGCCAAGGCGGAATGGGTAACACCGCGATGGCCGAGGATGGCTGCGGCGAACGTCGAGATCGGCTTTGTCCGCCGTCCGATCCAGGAATTAGGATGATCCAGATCCGGTAGCAAACCTCCAATCATAGCCAAGCCAAGATAGCCCGGATTTAGTGGCGGCAGGTGCAGCCAAGGCGCAACCGCAATCCAGCCGGCAAGGCTGATGACGACATGCGATCTGGCCATCATCCCAGCACGCTCGCAGCGCAATGTTGTAGGCGGAGCATTGCCTTTGGCGCCCCATTCCGTAACAGCGATGCTGAAGGTGACCGCTGATTTCTGTCTATTTGGCGCAACCACGGTTGGCAAGCAGCCATCCTCGGTAAATTGGCGGAAGAGGCGGGAGTCGAACCCACCAGGGACGCCAGCGCCCCCCAACGGATTTGAAGTCCGCGCGGCCCACCGGGGCTCGGTTCTCTTCCTCGGTCAGTCTAGCCGCCGCTGCCGGCAAACTCCAACTGCGCAAGCTGTGCCACGAACGCTGCCTCATCCTCCAGGCAGCGGACATCGAACAGAAGAGCGCCGTCATGCAGCCGGCCGATTACCGGAACCGGCAAAGCGCGGAATGCCCGTACCAGCCTGACCAACGCCGCCTCGCTCCGCGGGCGCAGCGATAGGGCGTGGCTGGGAAGCAGATCGATTGGGCGCGAGCCGCTGCCGATCTGGCTGCTGACGGCGACGACGGTGACCTGAACCGTCTTCAGCGGTATGCAAATGGCCTGCGCCAGCCTTTCGGCGCAGGTGCGGATGTCGGCCGCCGTCCGCACCAGCCGTCGCAACGTCGGCAATCGTCGCGCCAGCCGGTCCGGATCGGCGTAAAGCCGCAATACGGCCTCCAACGCCGCAAGCGTGAACTTGTCGACCCGCAGTGCCCGCTTCAGCGGGTTGCGCCGCAGCCGTGCGACCAGCGCGGCTCGCCCGACGATCAGCCCGGCCTGTGGTCCCCCGAGCAGCTTGTCGCCGCTGAACGTCACCAGGTCGACGCCGGCGGCGATCGCCTCCATCGGAGTAGGCTCATGCGGCAGTCCGTAGCTGGCGAGGTCGACCAGGCTGCCGCTGCCGAGATCGACCACCAGCGGCAGGTCTTTCCCGTGCGCGATCGCGGCAAGGTCGCCCTCGGTCACTTCAGCGGTAAAACCCTGGATGACGTAGTTGGCCTTGTGCACCTTCAGCAGCGCGCCAGTCTGCGCCCCTATTGCGTTGTCGTAGTCGAAAGCATGGGTGCGGTTGGTGGTCCCGACCTCCCGCAATCGGCATTGCGCGCGGGAGATGATGTCCGGAATTCGAAAGGCGCCGCCAATTTCGATTAATTCCCCACGCGACACTATCACCTCGCGCCCCTCGGCAAGCGTGTTCAATGCCAGCAGCACGGCGGCGGCGTTGTTGTTGACCACCAGCGCTGCCTCGGCGCCCGTCAGCCGACACAGCAGCGCTGCGACATGGTCGTCGCGCTCGCCGCGTTCGCCTTTGTCGAGGTCGTATTCCAGGTTGCAGGCATCCGCGGCCGCGGCAATCGCGGCGATCGCCTCGGGCGGCAGCGGCGCTCGCCCAAGATTGGTGTGCAGCACCGTCCCGGTAAGGTTGAACACGGGCCGCAGGCTCGGCAGCGCCTGACGTGCCAACTCGGCCAAGGCGGCCTGTTCGGCAAGCTCCGCAGCCGTTTGGCGGTCAGGGACTTCGGCGTGGCGAAGCTGGACCAGAGCTTGGCGTAGCGCCCTGACCATTGCCGTCCGACCGTGCTCGCGCACCGCGTCGCGCAGCATCGGCCGTCGCAGCAGCGCGTCCACCGATGGCAACAGGGCAGCATTTTGGCGCATGAGCGGGGATGGCATAGGTTGCAGTAGTCCGGTTCCATCGCAGCGCCAAGCACGACGCGGCGTCACTCATAGAGAAAACACGTGCTTGCCCAAATCCCCATCATAAAGGATATCGTGCTGGTCGGCTGCGGCCATGCCCATGTCGCGGTGCTGCGCAAATTCGGCATGCAACCAATCCCGGGCGTGCGGTTGAGCGTGATCGCGCGCGACGTCGAAACGCCCTATTCGGGGATGCTGTCCGGCCTCATCGCCGGGCAATACCGGTTCGACGACATGCATATTGATGTCCGGCGCCTCGCAAAGTTCGCCGGCGCGCGGCTCTATCACCTCCCGGCAACCGGGATCGATCCGATTGCCCAGGAAATCGCTGTCGCCGATCGGCCGCCGATACCGTTCGACATTGCCTCGATCGACATCGGCTGCACCCCTGACCTTTCGATGATCGCCGGCGCGGCAGAACAGGCGCTCGTGGTCAAGCCGATCGGCGCGCTGATCGCCAGGTGGCGCGCGCTGGAGAAGCATGTCGCGGCGTCTTCCAAGCTTATCAGGTTTGGCGTCATCGGCGACGGCGCGGCGGCCGTGGAACTCGCCTTCGCCCTTCGGCAACGGTTTCCGACCGCACACGCAAGCGTTGCGCTGTTCGGGGCCAACGCAGACATACTGGCGAGACTTGGTGGCGGCGCCCGCGTGCGGGTTCATCGGTTGCTGGCGAACCGCGGCATCCTGGTGCATTCCAATCATCGTGCCATCGCCATCGAACGGGGTCGGGTGTATTTCGAAAATCGACCTCCGGCCGATCTCGACGAAGTTCTGGTAGCTACCTCGGCCGTCGGTTCGGCATGGCTGGCGCAAAGCGGGTTGGCGGTCAATGCGCGCGGTTTTCTTCGGGTTGACGAACACCTTCAATCGATTTCACATCCCCACGTGTTCGCCGCCGGCGACATCGCGGCCATTGAACATCACACCCGGGAAAAATCCGGCGTTATCGCGGTTCGCGCCGGTCCCACGCTCGCCGAGAACCTGCGCCGGGCGGTAATGGACCGGAGCCTCAAGAAATTCCGGCCGCAACGGACTTGGCTCAGCCTGATTTCCACCACCGACGGCTATGCGGTCGGGGCGCGCGGAAGGCTGTCATTCGAAGGTGCCTGGGCCTGGCGCCTGAAGGATCATATCGACCGTCGATTCATGCGTCGCTTCTCCAATCTTGGTCAGATGGCAGGCGCGGCCCCGGTTGTGATCGCCGGGCTGGCCGATGAGGCTAGTCAGGCTGTGCTGGCGCAGGCTGCAATGCGTTGCGGCGGATGCGCGGCCAAGGTTGGCGGTTCGGTGCTGCAATCGGTGCTGGCGCGGCTACAACCCGAACCAGTCGAAACCGAAATCGGCCTTGCGCAGCGCGATGATGCCGCTGCCTTCACTGTGCCGGCGGGAAAAATTCTGGTCCAGTCGGTGGATCAGTTCCGCGCCTTCATCGACGATCCGCATCTGTTCGGCCGCATCGTGGCGCATCATTGCCTGGGCGACCTCTATGCCATGGGCGCGGCGCCGCACAGCGCGCTGGCACTGGCGACGGTGCCGTTCGCGCCGGCGGCCAAGATGGAGGCCGACCTGTTCGCGATGCTGGACGGCGCAAACTCCGTTCTGCGGCAGGCGGGCGCCTGCCTGATCGGCGGACACAGCGCCGAGGGTCCGGAGCTGGGGCTCGGTTTTTCCGTCAACGGCTTGGCAGAGCGGCACCGGCTGCTGCGCAAATCGGGCCTGCGGCCAGGTGACGCTCTAATCCTGACCCGGCCAATCGGCACTGGCGTGCTGTTTGCGGCCGAGATGCGCTTGCGTGCCAGAGCACGGTGGATTGATGACTGCCTGGATCAGATGACCACGCCGGCAGCGCCGGCCGCGGCCTGCCTGATTGGTCATGGCGCGACCGGCTGCACCGATGTCACTGGCTTTGGCCTGGCGGGCCATCTGTTGGAGATGGCACAGGCGTCGTATGTGGATGTTCGGCTTGATCTGGCCGCCGTGCCAATTCTGGATGGTGCGCTGGAACTGGCGGGGCAGGGGCTCACGAGCTCGCTGCAGGCTGACAACCGCCATGCCGCGACCCGGATGTCAGCATCCGCCTCATGCGCGGCCGCGCCGCAATTCGAACTGCTGTTCGATCCGCAGACGGCAGGTGGCCTGCTCGCCGGAGTCGTCGCTGAAGACGCCCACGCGTGCGTCGCGAAGTTGCACCGCGCTGGTCACCCTCAGGCTGCGATCATAGGTATCGTCACCAGTCACACCGCGGGTGCCGCGCATCTCCAATGCCATGGGTTTTAGGGGCTACATCCGTTGGAAGCGGGTGATCGCCGACGATCGTCCGCTTACGTCCGCGGCGCCGCAAGATCCTCCTGCATCACCGGAGCCGGAACGACGTTGGGCGTATCTGGTAGCAACCAGTCCTTCAGCGACCGTCGCGCTTGAAACTCAAGCTCGACGTTCATCCGCCCCATCATCATGTTAGTGAGATCATAAAGCGCCGTTTGAAGGTCATCGATGTCGCCGACGCGGTTCTGCACGACATCTGCGGTGGCGAAGGCAACCCGGTTATCGTCAGAAGTATAGATGTCGAGTTCCACGTTCATGCGCCCGACAAGGCGGTCGCTGGCGCGGACCAAGGACGCCACGCGGATGACCAGAACCGCGCGTCCTGCGTTGCCAAACGCCTTCAATCGATCGCTGGCCATTTGGTGCAACGCCTTGGCGGGGGCAATTGGCGCTCGAGCCGTCACATCGCCGATGCCGGCCGGTGTTGCATGGTCTTCGACATCGACAACTTCGACGTTGAGCCGAAGTTGCGGCAGGTAGTCGTAGCTGACCGGCTCGAAGACGCGTGGCGGCGGCGTGCTGCACGCAGCCAATGCCGTCATCGCCACCCCTAATCCCAGCCGGGCGGCTTGCCGCCAAATCACGTCGAAGTCGCCCTGCCAGGCACCGCGACGCGCGAGAACCGGAAGTCAAGGTTGCAGAATTCACACGTCATGACGATCTCGCCCTCGCTTGCCATGTGATCAAGGTCGTCGCTGGGGAAGCTTTCCAGGACACGACCGAGCTTGGCACGCGAGCACCGGCAACCATAGGACAGCGCGCGCGCCAAATCGGTGATGGCACCTTCGGCGCCGAAAAGTCGGAAAATCAGTTGCTCAGGTGCGAGATTGTCATCCAGCAGTTCAACCTTCGTCAGGGTGCCCGCCAAGGCGAGCGCGGTGCGCCAGGCCTCGTCCTGCTCCTCCTGATCCGGCTCCGGCGGTTGCAGGTCGGGTGCTACGCCGCCGTCGCCAGAGACCTTCTCCAAAATCAGCGCGGCGGCACGCCAGCCGGCCTCGGAAAACTCACAGGCGATCTGGACGCGGCAGGCGAGCTGCTCAGAGACCGCGAAATAGTGCAGCGCCATGTCGGCCAGGCTGTCACCCTCGATCGCTACCAGCCCCTGATGGCGCTCGCGCCCGGGCCCAGGATCGACGCTAAAGGCCAGGTAGCCGTTGCCGAGCAGCTTCTTCGCCGATGGCGCCGGATCTTGACGCAGCATTTCGGCCAGCCGCTCGGTATCGACGCGGGTGTAACCACGAAGTTCGCCAGCATCGGTGCAGTCGGCCAGCACCAGCGGCAGCGGCCCATCGCCTTTGGCCTGTATGCTGAACGAGCCCTGAAATTTCAGGGCCGAAGCCAGGCCGGCGGCCAGCGCCAGAAGCTCGCCCGCCAGCCGTGTCACCACCGGGTCATTATGGTGGCGGGTCAGCAGCGCGTCGGCCAAGGGTCCGAGCCGGATCAGCCGGCCGCGGACCGGGCGGCCGGGCAAATAGAAGGGCGTGATGCCGTGGGCGACCACGACGGCGGGGACCGGCGGGCGGTCCTTATCAAGGAAGACGGGAAGATCGGACATGGCAGCAAGATAGGCACCCCGCCGCGGGTCGGCTACCCTTGCTTCGCTGCCGCAGCGGGGATGGGATGCCAGGCCAAAGGACAAAGGAAGACCCTCTTGCCGGGCGGCAATGGCTGATCCTGTGCGCCATCGCCTTTTCGCGCATCGCGTTCGGCTATCAGTTTCAGACGGTCGGCAGCCTGGGCCCTGTCCTGGTGCAGGCGTTCGCCATGGATTTCACCCTGCTCGGCTCGCTGGTCGGCGCCTACATGCTTCCGGGTATCTTTGCGTCGATCCCGCTTGGCCTGCTTGGGCGGCGCTTCGGCGATCACGTCATGGTCGGATCCGGCGTGTCGCTGATGGCCGTGGGCGGGCTGGTCGCGGCCTACGCGGCAAGCACAAGGGGCATCTATGCCGGCCGATTGATCTCGGGCACCGGCGCGGTCGCGATGATCGTGCTCCAGGGCAAGGTGGTGGCGGACTGGTTCCATGGCCGCCAGCTGATGTTCGGCCTGGGCGTGTCTGTGGCGGCGTTTCCGATCGGCGTTGGCATGGCGCAGCTGATTGCGCCGCCGCTTGCCAATGCTTTCGGCTGGCCGGCCGCGTTCCTGTTCGGTGCCGGCCTTGCTGCCGGGGCGGCCGCCTGGTTCATCGGCTTCTACCGGCAATCGCCTCTGGCCGCCCCGGTGCCGCGCCGTTTCTCGTTTCCTAGCCGTCACGAATGCGTTCTGGTGATGCTGGCGGGCGCCATCTGGACTTTCTACACGTCGCCTTACTCCGCGTTGCTGGCCTACGCGCCGTCGCTGCTGACCCGTCGCGGCGAGACTGCCGGCGCTATCGCGCTGATGATCACCATCGCGACCTGGGGCAACGTCCCGGCTATCCTGCTCGGCGGCCGTTTCGCCAACCGGTTTGGCCACCTGAACCTGTTCCTGGTCGGCACCACGGCACTCGCCGTCGGCCTGGCGCTGCTGGGTGTCGAGAGCTGGCCGCTGACCTGCGCCTTCCTGGTCGGCGTCGTCGGCTGCGTCCATCCGAGCGTCATCATGGCCGCCGGCACGCTGTCCGCCCGACCCGAAAACCGTGCCGTGGGCATGTCGCTGTTCTATACGACGTATTACATCGGCGGCACTGCGGTGCCGACGCTGTGTGGCCGGGCGGCGGACTTCTATGGCGGCGCGGAGGGCGCGCTGTTCTGCGCCGCGGGCATCGCACTCTTGGGAGTGCCGGCTTTCCTGCTGCACCGGCGACTGGCAGCAAGGCCAGCGCCCTACCCTGGACCCGCCAGGAAAATCGCCCCCGGACGCGCCTAACCGAAGGGAATGGGTTCTAAGGGCTAGCCCTTAGCGGGGTCCGGGGCTGGCCCCGGCTTACTTCCTTGTCGCCCGCCGCAACAGGAACAACGCCTGCTCCCCAAACAAGTTCGCCAATTGGGGAAACCGGCGCCAAGGCCCGCGCCCGCCGGTATCGTCTGTCGCCAGCCAGTTTTCGACCTCGTAACCCTCGGCGGCGCACAGGTCGAAAAAATCCTGGATCGTGCACGGATGGATGTTCGGCGTTTCGTGCCAGGGCCGGTCCCAGCTCTCGGTCATCGGCATGCGGCCGCGGCTAAGCAGCTGCCAGCGCAGCCGCCAATGGCCGAAATTGGGGAAGCTGACGATGGCGCGGGTGCCGATGCGCAGCATCTGGCGCAGCACCTCGCGCGGCCGCTCCACCGCCTGCAGGGTGCGCGAAAGCACTACATAGTCGAATGCGGCATCGGGATAATGCTGCAGGTCGTCGTCGGCGTCGCCGTGCATCACCGGCAGGCCGTGGGCGATGGCGCGCGTCACCTCGGCCATGTTGATCTCGATGCCGCGCGCGTCGCAGCTTTTGGTGCGGAACAGGTGGTCGATCAGCAGACCGTCGCCGCAACCGATGTCGAGCAGGCGGGCGCCTGGCTGGACCATCTCGGAGATCAGCCGCAGATCGACCCGCATGTTCTTCGCCACGTGCTGGATCGGCTCGGCCAGCATGCGGCTCATGCGGCGATCCCGGCATGTTCGGCGCAGCCGGCGAGGAAGCCGGCGACGGTGCGGTGAAAGTCCGGCTCGTCCAGCAGGAAGGCGTCGTGGCCCTTGTCGGTCGGGATTTCGACGAAGCTGACATTGGCGCCGGCGCGGTTCAGCGCGCGGGCCATGGCGCGGCTTTCGGAGGTCGGAAACAGCCAATCCGAGGTGAACGAGACGATGCAGAACCGGGTCGGGCTGCCGCGGAAGGCCTGAGCCAGGTCGCCGCCATGCTCGGCCGCGACATCAAAGAAATCCATCGCCCGGGTGATGGTGAGATAGGAGTTGGCGTCGAATCGGGTCACGAACGTGCTGCCCTGATGGCGGAGGTAGCTTTCGACCTCGAACATGTCGCCGAACAGGGAAATCGCCTCGGCGGGGCCTTTTGGCGCGTTCTGCAGGCGGCGGCCGAATTTGCGGGTCAGCGCCTGTTCCGACAGGTAGGTGATATGCGCGCACATCCGCGCCACGGCCAGGCCGCGGGCCGGTATCTTGCCGTGTTCCCAATAGCGGCCGGCGTTCCAGTCCGGATCGGCGAAGATCGCCTGGCGGCCGACCTCATGGAAGGCGATGTTCTGCGCCGAGTGGTAGGCGGCGGTGGCGACGGGAACGGCGGCGAACACGGATGCGGGGAAGCGCGCCGCCCATTCGAGCACCTGCATGCCGCCCATCGAGCCGCCGATGACCGCGAACAGCCGACCGATGCCGAGATGCTCGACCAGACGTTTTTGCGCCCGCACCATGTCGCCTATCGTCACCGGGGGGAAATCGGTGCCCCAGATGGTCGGGTCGCCGTTCGTTGAGCCACTGCCGTGCGATGCGTCGGACACGCTGCGCGG
>JANXRT010000177.1 GCA_025356735.1 Acetobacteraceae bacterium
CCTGAACGCGTGCGGCTCTAAGCGCCTCGCATCGGCGGACTAGCTCGCGCAACTCCCGCAGGTGCGCTGCGGCCGGAACCCAGGCCGGCGGGATGTGCGCGCGGCAGAAGCGGGCAATCAGGCCGGCGTCGAGCTTGTCCGTCTTGTTGCGCGCGAGCTCGCTTTCACCGTAAGCCTTGATGCGCGCCAGGTTGACGATGCTGACCCGAATGCCTGGAGCATGCAGGAAGTCTGCAAGCTTCAGGCCCCAATTGCCGGTCGCCTCCATGCAAGCGTGCAAAGGGACGGTCGGATCGGGCCGGTGCTTGGCCAGCCAGGCCAACAGCTGCCCGAACCCCGCTTCTGTGTTGGAGAAAACGGCGTGCCTGACGCGCTCGCTGAACAGCAGGGCCGCGTCGAACCTGGCTTTGCTGATGTCGATGCCGATGATGTCCATGGTCTCTCCGCAATAGTGACCTGGCCCCACCTTCCACCGGCCCTCCTTGTAATCAGGCTCTCCGGCCAAGCCGATGCCCCGCATACCGTTCAGCCCAAAGGTGGTCGCTGTGACGGGCCCCTATCTCCGCAACGAGCTCACCAGCCCAAAGGGAACACAGGCTCACCGCCACGGTGCCTGCAATGGCCATCGCAGATATCACCGCCGACTTACAAGGGGGGCTCGCGATCGAACGGCGCAATGGGGCCTCCCTGATCGGGCGCCTACGATGCATTCTTGGCCAGGCCATGGGGCCTGAATGCGATTTTGCGCGCGATGGCGCGGATCTCGGCGAATAGCGGATGGTCCTGGCGGCTCAGCAACGCCAGCCACATCAGCATGCCGGCCAGGACGGCGCCTGCTATCGACAGCGGAGATGTCTTGTAAGACCAGTCGGTGACGATCATCAACACGAGGGCCGGCAGCGCCGCCGCCGCCGTTAGGGCCAGGCCGCGACCGTAGATGCGGGTGAGTTCGCCGGGCTCCGCATCCGCCATGCGGGTCATGTGCGGGTGGTACAGCGCCCAACCGAATATCGCCTCGGCGATGCGGCCGACCGCGGCGGCCGATATGCTGAACAGGCAACCGATGGAGAACGTCAGCACGCCGACCACCGCGCGGACGGCCTCGAACCGCACCTGCTTGGCGGTCTCGTCGCGCAACACGAACAGCTCCCAGTTCATGCCGAAGGATATCACCACGAACTGCGCGACCAGCAACAGGGAAAGCGGCAAGGCGGCTCCGATCCAGCGCTCGCCATACAGGATGTAGACCGCCGGCCGTGAGAGCACCGCCAGGCCGATCAGCAGCGGCCAGATCAGGGCGGTGATCATCTCGAAGCCGCGCAGGAACACGTCTCGCAGCACGCCGCGCTCGCGGAAATCAGCCGAAAGCCTGACGAACAGGACACGCGTGACCGCACCGTAGACGTTGTCGAAAATCTGGCTGGAAACGTTGGCGGCGCGCGAGTAGAGGCCGAGCGCCGCCAAGCCGAGGAGATTGCCCAGCATGATCTCGGATACCCGGGCGGCCAGGGTGTTGAGGCCGCCGATCGACATCATGCGCAGGCCGAACATCGCCATCTTGCGGCCCTCCGCGAGCGACAGGCGGAAGCCGGCGTGCCGGCCCGCCACCAGGTTGACGCAGACGACGCCAACCACCGCGGAGACCAGGTTGCTGTAGGCCAGACTCATGTAGGAGAACCCGGCCACCGCAAGGCCGATCACGACCAGCGTCGCCACGCTGACCCGGCCGATGTTGATCAAGGACAGCACGCGGAATTTCATCTCCCGCTGCAGCATCACCGCCGGGCGGAACTCAAGGATGCCAATCACCGGCCCGAGGGCGAGGGGCGCCAGGACCTGCGCCACGGCCAGGCTGGCGAACTGCGTCCGCTCGACGACGCTGGCCGCAAAGATCACCGTGGCCATCGCCAGGGACAGGATCGCGTTGAGGGTGAAGGCCGAGCTCAATGTCGTCGGCGTCAGCTCCGTCGCGCGCACGACATAGGCGCCGACGCCGAACGCGGTCAGCGTATTGAGGACGCCGATGATGGCCCAGGCTATGGCGTAGACGCCCATGTCATAGGGCGTCAGCAACCGTGCGACGACCAGCGAGCCCGAGAAGGATATCGCGAACGACAGGAACTGCCCGGAGACCGACCAAGCCAGCGCATTGCGCAAAGCCATAATTAACCTGCTTCCAAAAACGCCGACGACCAGACGCTGATGCGTGGCTTAGCCTTATCTGGTCGGTTTGGCAGCGGGTTTGAGCGCGCCGGCGGGTGTTCTCAAGGTATCGTGCGGCGGCGGCGAGCTGGCGCTTCAATTCGGGGCCGCGGCCCTCCGTGCTGGGGTATATGCGGGCCTGGTCGCTCCCTGCCCAGGCCCAGTACGAGATCTCGTTGACCGGGCAGTAGAATGGCACCGCGTCGCCTTCTTCGCGCATCACCCGTGCCGCCGCCCCGCAGAAGGCCGCAAAGCGGTCCAGGAACCGCGGCGACCAGATATCGAGGTCGTGCGGCAGGCCGTAATGGCACAAATCCCAGATCACCTGCACCCCGGCTTGGCGCGCGGCGCGAAGCATCGGCAGCAGGCTCGACCAGTCATACCGGCCGGGAGCGCGCTTGATCAGGTGCCAGCGCATCGCATCGCGAACGGTGCGCAGGCCCGCTTGCGCAAGCATGCCGTAATCGTCGAGCGCGCACTCGTCGTGTCGGGTGGCGGCGATCAGGTCGAGTTGCCGCCCGTCGCTGCGGCGCTGCGACGAACTCTCGAACCCGCCCATCAAAAAACTGGAGAACAGCGCCGGTTGTGCGGAAGGCACCGTCAACTTGGCTACCGGCCGGCTTGCGAGATGCGGTTGAGTTGGGTAGGCCGGTGGGATGACGACACCTGCTTGCCCAAGCTACGCCGGCTACCGGTTCCCGCCGAGATCATCAGCCACGCTGTCTGGCTCTACTTCCGCTTTCCTCTGAGCCTGCGCATGGTCGACGAACTGCTGGCTGCCCGTGGCATCTTCGTCAGCTACGAAACCGTGCGCCAGTGGGCGCGCAAGTTCGGCCAGGTGCTTGCCAACCAGATCCGGCGCAGGCTGCCTACCGCCGGCGACAAGTGGCACATCGATGAGGTCGTGGTCACAATCTCTGGGGTCAAGCACTGGCTGTGGCGCGCGGTCGACCAGACTGGGATGGTGCTCGACATCCTGGTGCAGAGCCGGCGCGACAGGCAGGCCGCCAAGCCCCTGCTGCGTAAGCTGATGAAGAAGCAGTGTCGGGCACCGCGCGTCATGATTACCGACAAGCTGGCGAGTTACGGCGCGGCCAAGCGCGAGGTAATGCCGTCCGTCGAGCACAGGAAGCACAAGGGGTTGAACAACAGGGCGGAGAACTCGCACCAGCCGACGCGACAACGAGAACGGCAGATGAAGCGCTTCAAGTCAGCCGGCCAGGCCCAGCGCTTCCTCTCCGCCCACGACGGGATCAACAACCTTTTCCTGCTCCGCCGTCACCAAGTGCCCGCCATCCACTATCGAGCCACCCGGACCCAAGCCTTTCAGGTCTGGGCCGAGGTGACCGGCGTCACCGCTCGGGCGTAACCACGGGCACGCCGTCCCAATCACGCGCCAGTACGACCTCGGTCCAATAAGTTGACGGTGCCGAACCAAGCCTGCGCAGCCAACACAAGCAATTTAATAGGTCCTGAGCCTAGATCATCTATCCTTTTGGAAGGGCCGCGCTCAGCACCTTTCGGAGCTCTAGGTACCGCGACATGGTCTGCCCGGGAAACCGTGCGCCGTATACGCGGCGCGAGGCATTATAGAACTGCATTGCCCGAAAGTTAGGGTTCATGTTCTGAAGCACGCGCGCCGCCTCGCGAGCTTCGTGCATCTTCTCCTGCAATCCCAAGGCACAGACCAGCGCGATCCAGCTATTCGGATAGGCTGAATACAGCCCGACCGACCGGCGCGACGCCTGCTCCATGGCCGGCAAGTTGTCGAGCTTCCAATGGCACCAGCTTGCGTAATGCGACCAGCAGAAGCTGCGCGGATCGCGGGGGCTGAGGCGCGTGGCCTGCTCGATCAGCATCAGGCTTGTG
>JANXRT010000305.1 GCA_025356735.1 Acetobacteraceae bacterium
ACGGCCTGGCGCGCCAGGATCTCCAGGCTCTCATCGTTGGCGACGTAGTTGTTGCGAATCACGCCGTCATGGCCGTGGTCGGTATAGGGATCCAGTGCCACGTCGCCGACCAGCCCGACATGCGGAAACGCCCGCTTGAGAATGCGGGCGGCCGAGCAGATGAGGTTGTTCTCGTTCAGCGCCTCGGTGCCCTCCGCATCCTTCTTCTCGATCGGCGTGGCGGGGAACAGCGCGATCGCCGGGATGCCGAGCGCCACCGCCTCGGCGACGTGAGCCTCCAGCCTGTCGAGCGTCACGCGCTCCACGCCCGGCATCGAGTCGACCGCGATGGTCTTGCCGGTGCCCTCGATCAGGAAGATCGGCCAGATCAGGTCGTCGACCGACAGCTTGTTCTCGGCTACCAGCCGGCGGGTCCACGCATCGGTGCGGTTGCGGCGCATGCGGGTGTTGGGAAATCGTCCGACGGTCATGGCTGTAGTTCTCCTAACGCCGTAGGCAAGAAAGCTATGGGGCTCTGCCCCAAACCCCGCCAAGGGGCTAGCCCCTTGTAACCCCCACATTAAGTCAGGCGCACCGGGGCGCTACCCCGGCGGGGTCGAGGGGCAGAGCCCCCGCCTTTCTTCTGCCTGCGGCGCAAGCAGTAGGCAAACGGCGTTTGTGCCGTGACGGTCGCATGCTAGATATTGGTGGCAGTGCCGAAACACTTCTGTTGGACCCATTCATGAACCAGAACCTACCGGCCGCCAGCCTGCAGCGCTTTTTTAGCGCCTCGTTGGCCGAGACCGATCCTGAGCTTGCCGCGGCGATCCGTCATGAGCTGGTGCGCCAGCAGGATGGCATCGAGTTGATCGCCAGCGAGAATATCGTTTCCAACGCGGTGCTTGAGGCTCAGGGCAGCGTTCTGACCAACAAGTATGCCGAGGGTTATCCGGGCAAGCGGTACTATGGCGGCTGCGTCCATGTCGATATCGCCGAGGAGCTGGCGATCGCGCGGGCCAAGAAGCTGTTTTCTTGCGAGTACGCCAACGTCCAGCCGCATTCGGGCGCACAGGCCAACCAGGCGGTGTTCCTGGCCCTGGTCAGGCCGGGCGACACCATCCTTGGCATGAGCCTGGATGCGGGCGGGCATCTGACGCATGGCGCGGCACCGAACCTTTCCGGAAAATGGTTCAACGCGGTGCAGTATGGCGTGCGGCGCGAGGATGGCGAGCTGGACTATGCCCAGCTTGAGGCGTTGGCGCGCGAGCACAAGCCGAAGCTGATCATCGCCGGCGGCTCGGCTTATCCGCGGTTCATCGATTTCGTCCGGATACGCGCGGTGGCGGATGAAGTCGGCGCGTATTTCATGGTCGACATGGCGCATTTCGCCGGGCTGGTGGCGGCCGACCTGTTCCCCAGCCCGCTGCCGCACGCCCATGTCGTGACCACCACCACGCACAAGACGCTGCGCGGGCCGCGCGGCGGGATGATCCTGTCGAACGACCTGGATCTGGGCAAGAAGTTCAACTCGGCGGTGTTTCCGGGACTTCAGGGCGGCCCGCTGATGCATGTCATCGCCGGCAAGGCGGCGGCGTTCGGCGAGGCGCTGCGGCCGGAGTTTCGCAGCTACCAGCGCGCGGTGCAGGAGAATGCCCGGGTGCTGGGCGAGACGCTGAAGGTGCGCGGTTTCGACATCGTCAGCGGCGGCACCGACTGCCACCTGGTGCTGGTCGACTTGCGGCCGAAGAACGTCACCGGCAAGGCGGCGGAAGCGAGCCTGGAACGGGCACACATCACCGCCACCAAGAACGCCATCCCGTTCGATCCGGCCAAGCCGGCGATCACCTCGGGCATCCGGCTCGGCAGCCCGGCCGCGACCTCACGCGGGTTCGGCGTGACGGAATTCCAGGAAATCGGCGCGATGATTGATGAGGTGCTGGTCGGGCTGGGCGGGTCCAACGATGGCTCCAACCAGGCCGCCGAGCAAGCGGTCGGAGAGCGAGTGCGGGCCTTGTGTGCGCGGTTCCCGATCTATTCTGGCCGGTAAGACGATCCCGTGCGTTGTCCGTTCTGCGGCCATGACGACACGCAGGTGAAGGACAGCCGGCCGACCGAGGATTCGAGCGCTATCCGCCGCCGCCGCATCTGCAATGCCTGCGGCGGCCGCTTCACCACTTTCGAGCGGGTCCAGTTGCGCGAATTGGTGGTCGTCAAAAAGTCCGGTCGCAAGGTGCCGTTCGACCGCGAAAAGCTCTCCCGCTCGGTCTATACGGCGCTGCGCAAGCGCGCCGTGGAGCCTGAACGGGTCGAGCGGATGATTTCGGGCGTCGTGCGGCAGCTCGAAAGCCTCGGCGACATCGAAATCACCTCCGACCAGATCGGCGAATTCGTCATGGAGGGTCTCAAGGGCCTCGATGACGTGGCGTTCGTGCGTTTCGCCTCCGTCTACAAGAACTTCTCCGCCGCCGACGATTTCAGATCGTTCCTGACCGAGCTTGGCCATGACAGCGGCGTGCCGGACGCGGACGATTGAACGCGGACGACCGGCGCTGGCTCGACGCGGCAGCGCGGGAGGCGGCGCCGTTCC
>JANXRT010000312.1 GCA_025356735.1 Acetobacteraceae bacterium
CACAAGACCTGTACGAGGCGCCGCACGCCGTGGTCGCCCCAAATCAGCGTTTGACGGTCTGTGAAATGCCCGAACATTCCCTGTTCCTGGTTCGCAAGCACCTGGCGTAAGCTCCTGGTGAGTGTTCGCAGCACAAGGCGGCCCCATGAACCCGAAGGCAACCACCCCCATTCCCAACCCGCTCGGCAACCGTTTCGTCGCAACCTGGCCAGAGGATTGCAACGGCTGGCAGGTCACGCATCATGCGCCGGGCACGCCGGTCAGCGCGGACGCTTTCGTCAGCACGCTGCCCAGCCGCGCCACCTCGCCCATGCTCGCTTCCTTTCTGGAACACGCCAGCCCCATGGCGGTGTTCGAGCTGGACTGCGACGGCCAGCGCAAGGCCGTGGGCCTGAAGCTCATGTCCCAATGCAGCAACCCTGTCTTCTATCGGCAGGCGCTGACCCACCGGACCGAGTTGCGGGAACTCGACCGGGCTCATCCGGTGCTCCAGCGCCTCGACAACCTGGCCACCTACCATTGGAGCACGCCGGGGTTCCTCGACCTGTGCGAAGTCCTGGGCCTCGACCAGCAAGCAGCCCGCCCGCGCTTCCGCCCGGCCTGGGAGGAGATGGCGGAGGATTTGCTACGTTGGTCCTGCACGGTGGCGCACAGCACTGGCGGGTCATGGCAGTCGCCGCAAGGCGAAGTGCGGATCGCCGTCTCCGACCTGCTGGCCATGATGCGCGTCGAGGCGCGTCCCACCCTCCGGCAGCTCGACGCATTGCGCGAGCGCTGGGAGATGATGGACCGCAACGGCATTCCACGCTTTGACGAGCTGGACGCACTGGTCCACTCGGATGCGCTGCTTGACTCGGCAGACCCCGGGGCCGCCGAGCACCGCGACCCGCCCCTCTTTGGCTTGGACCTGCTGCCGTCCCGCTACGGCCCGGGCTGCCAAACCTCGATCAAGGGCTACCGCGGCCCGATCCCGCCTGCAGGTTAGCCGGACCCGGACGACGCGGAATTGCGAGGCGTCGCGGTTGCGCCGGGCAACAGCACCCTCTGGGAGCGGCCCTGGTTGCGTGACGCCATGCAGAGACTGCGTGGGCAGGGCATGGTGCTCCTGTCCCCGACCGAGACATGGGCCTACCTGGAAAGCGACGAGGCGGCCTATTGGGTTTGGCGCTGGGGCGGCACGCCATGCTGGCGGCAGATGCGCTGGCCGGCGCTATGGAAACGCCTGCTCTGGCGCGTGTGGCCGCCGGCTCTACCGCGCGACCGCGAGCTGACCGCCCAACGTGGCGCCGCCACGCACGCCGGCTGAGTGTCGGCGTCGGCGCGCCCGCCGCGCTGGCTCAACTGGTTCTAAAGTGGGCAAGAGGGAAGGACAGAATCGGAGGTGGGGGCGGCATCCGCATGGCACGCCCGCCCGGCTCACCCGCGGAACGCAGCGTCGAGCGCCGTAACGAGGATCTCCAGCACGGCCTTGCTGTCCTTCTCGATCTCGTTGACCGCCTGGATGAACCGGTCGATGCCCGCCTTCATCTCCGGCATGGACGTCTCCTCGCGCCAAGCCGTCAACATGCGGTGGTAGCCCCGCAGGTCGGCCCGCTGCGCGCAGCACGGCGTTACCATGTCCGGTGTCACTACCTGCTCGATCAACCGGCCGCTTTGTGGCGAGGAACAGGTTCTCCGGTTCTGACTGCGCGTCGTCTCATTTCACGGGCAGAAAGGTAGCTCCAGGACCACAAATACGCTGTAGCCAGTCGTAACGACTTTCTCCTGGGTTGGCCGGGTGTTTCTCGCGATATGCCAGCTCAAAACAGGTGCCCGCTAGCGAGTCCCTCGGTCGTGTCGCCACATTGGTGGTGGCTGATGCCGTTGCTTTGGGCTTCGCGGGACTGGCAGGCTTTGTCGTGTCATCAACCTTGGCGGCAGGAGTATCCTGCGGCGGGCAGACGACGACATTATCGCTGCGGTAGACCAACTCGATGGTGTTGGCGCGTAAATCGGTCGCTGATGAGTTTCCGCTCGCATTGCCGCCGATTGTGACACCTGGGGCAACAGGACCGCTGATTGAAAGCCCAGCATGACCATCTCGGGTCGCATTTGCCGACAGCGTCAAGTTCACGCGTATGGAGCAGAGGCGGACCGCGAGATACTCATTCGACTCTCTCAATCCCTGGCTGAAGTGCGTGACGGCCAACCGAGTGTCCGTTAAAGCTCCATCGACTGAAATCCGGTTCACCAGTTCAGGATCGTTGTGTGTACAGGCCCCCACTAAAAGCAAGCCGCACAAAGCAAGGTTGCGCACAGGTGATCTCCCAACACTTCCGGCTCAACAGATGGCTCAAACGGATTGGGCTGTCGATACGGTTTCACATCGTGATGGGAACGACAGGCGGTCCTTCACGGACCGGTACGCGCGTCGCTGCTCCCATCCAGCTTGTCATCCGGCCGCGTCGGGTGACTTTGACCCGCCTGCGCCAGCATGTCGAAAGCCCATCTCAGGACGGTTACGCCCGACGTAGGCTATGAAGCTGCGTTCCATCTATGAACCGCTACTCGACGATTGGCTGCCCTCTTCCCAGCCGAAGAAGTTGGCGCCGGCAGCTCCAATCGGGCCGGCAGCGACCGTTCCTGCAACGCCCGCGGTCGCAATTGCAGCCCACTGCTTCTGGGACAATTGATGGTTGGCGGGCTTGGATTCTTTGCTCATTGCTCTCTCCTGGCGTCGGCCGGCCCACACCGGCCCGGCTAAGGTGATAACAATGCCGATTCTGGCCGGCAGGATCGAGCATCATGGAACCTAAGATTCTTGGGGTGGGTCCCCGGACAGCGGCCTACCTGCGCGTTGCCTACCCGAAATCCCGTGCGAAGCTGATCGCCCGCGACTTCCGCGTTAGCAAAGGGACAGCGGAACGCTGGCTGAAAGGCGAGGCACCCACGGTGGCTCACATCGAGCAGATGACCGCAGTATTTAGCGAGCCTTACATCCGTGCCCTGTTTGCGGAAGCATTCGAGCGGCATGACGAGCGCATTAAGAAACTTGAGGCCTCAACCCTCAGTGCCCTCGTCGCCTCCGGCGTGGACGGGGTAGCGGCAGGCGTGTCCTACGTGCGGAACTTGGCGGACCAGGGCGTGACCGCCTTGAAGGAGTTTGCGGACTGGGCAGGTAGCCTGGTCGGGCTGTCACCAGATCCGCCGCTCATCGAGGGTCCCCCGGACGCCGGCCGGATGCTGTTGATCACGGGCCTGATCGAGACCGTTCCCGAAAGGCTCCCGCCAGGCCGCAAGGGGAACGAACAGATCCAACGGACCGTCTGATGGAATGTAAAAAGGTCGGTGCCGGCATTCTCGGAAAAATCTGTTATCGAGAGTAAATCAGATGGTATGGGGAGACCGGACACTCGCTCAGCTCCGGACATTTCATCGGATCAACGCACCGCGCTCGATACAGATTGTATCAACACCTATTTCGTCACGAATGCGCAATGTCTTGCAGATGTCCGCCGTCAGCACCAATGGCACAGATTTGAGGTTGTGATGTAAGGAGGATTGGGGCT
>JANXRT010000314.1 GCA_025356735.1 Acetobacteraceae bacterium
CAGCCGTTCCCGAATGCCAAGTCCGGTGGTGCCGGCCTCGCCGTCGATGAATACCGTGAAATCGCTGCTTCTCACCGCCCGCCTCCTCAACGCATGCCGCATTTCGGCCATTACCGATGCCAAACGCAAGCGCCGCAGGCAAGAAAGCTTGGGGTTCCGCCCCAAACCCCGCCCCCACGTTCAAGCATCGGGGGCCGTCGCCCCTCTGGACACCCCCGACTTTCGGATGCGCCCCGGGGCGCTACCCCGGCGGGGTTTGGGGCAGAGCCCCATCCTTGCTGTCGGTCCCACGTTTCGGCTTATGCACAGAATGAAAAACGAACGTAAGCGCCCCAGGCATCAGCTTGCGCCAGACGATGAAATCATGCCGGCCGACCGCGACCCGGTACCGTGCGCTCCAGCCATGGCTGCGCCAGATCACGTACAGCTTGGCCATGTGGTAGCCGATATTGAGCTCGTCGAGGTTGCCGACGCCGAGATACAGCGGCACCTCGATACCGCGGGCGAGAAACGGCTTCAGCAATGCCGGGTAGTCGTTGGCGATCCAGACCGCCGGATCGAACCGGCCGTCGCGGGCGAACACCGGCGACAGACGTGCCCCCGAGTTCGCCGGCGGCTCCGGCACGTAGATCGCCGGGCTCAGCAGCGCCCCCGCCGAGAACAGCTCGGGATATTTGAGGATGAAGCGCAACGCCCCGTAGCCGCCCATCGACTCGCCGGCGATCACCCGGGCGTCACGGCGGGGGATGGTACGGAACCGGCTGTCGATCTCCGGGATCAGGTTGCGGATGATCGCGGTTTCCATGTCCTCGGTGCCATCGAGGTACCAGCTGCGGCCGGCCGACGGCATCACGATGATGCAGGGCGGGATGTCGCCGGCGGCGATCAGCCGGTCGGCGATGCCGCCGATGTCGCCGTGCTCGACCCATTCGTCGCGGTTGCTGCCGAAGCCGTGCAGCAGGAACAGCACCGGGTAGCGCAGGTCGCTATCGGCGTAGTGCTCGGGCAGATAGACGTTGTAGGCCCAGTCGCGCGCCAACGCGGGCGAGAAGAACCGGATGGTGCCGATTTCACCCGCATGCGCCGCCGCAATCGGCAGGATCATCAAAATAACCAGCCAGGCAAGCCGCAACCGGGCGATCGGGCCGCGGCCGCTCAGCGCAGGCTCTCCACGATCGCGTCGGCCAGAACCGTCGCCAGGCAGTCATACAGACGCCGCGCGACCGCCACGCGGTCGCTGCCGGCGCTGACATCGAGGTCGAGCACGCCCTCGTCGCTCCAGCTCTGCATCAGATCGTAGCGCCGCAGCCGCGCGACACCGGCGGCGTCCGCGACGCCCTGCACGGCATCGCGGTACGGCGTCAGGTCCAGGATGCGCGCGATGCTGGGCGCGTATTGCGGGTCCATCAGCAGGATGTCGGCACCCGACACGCGCGCCGCCTCGATGCCGGTCTGAAGGCTGTCGGTGAAGCTGCCGGCATCCTCGCGGGAGGCCGCATCGACCCCACCGACGCCCCACAGGACCAGCCGCGCGCCGGTGGCCTTGATCGTGGCGGCGAGGTTGGTCGCGACCTGCCGGGTCGAAGCGCCGGCCACGCCACGATTGACCACGTCGATGCCGATGCCCGGCAGCGCCGCCTGCAGACGACCCTGCAACCGCGCCGGCAGCGTGAACGCGCGGCCGCCGGCGGCACCGCCGACGGTCGAGCTGCCGCCGACCGCGAGCACGATCAGCCGCCTGTCCGCGGCGATCTCGGCCCGGCTGTTCGGCAGCGCGATATCGCCGATGGCGAGCTCGTCGGGGATCGGACAGGCGGCGTCGTCGGCCCAGGAGGGCGGCGTGAACGCGATCAGGCAAAGCAGAGCTGCAGGCAACCGGTTCATCCGCTGGCGGCCTTGGCGCCAGGCCGCGACGGCAGCCGCCCGCCGGCGCCGAACCAGGCAAGCAGAAGACCCAACGCCACCATGGCGCCGATTCCGGAAAAGTTCACCAGCAGTTGCACGGGCAGCGATGTTCCCAGGAGGATCTGGACGGTGGGCGCGAGGACCGCCAGCAGGATGCTGAGGCAGAACACCTCGAGCGAGTTCTGTCCGCATAGCACAATGATCCAGCCGATTCGGCTGGTCAGGAATTTCGCATGCCGCGGCACCCACTGCCCGACCAGCAGCGCCAGCGCCAGCATGTTGGTCAGCCGCAGCAGCGGCAGGTTGCTTTTGTCGAGCGGCCATATGGAGAACAGCAGCGTCGGGAACCATCCGGTCATCTCGTGCAGGGTCCAGGTCGAGACCACGACGACTCCGAAAAGCGCGATGCCGGCGGCCAGCCAGACCATCCAGCGGCGGATCTTCAGCAGGCTGCCGCCCTGGCCCTCAGCGAAGCCGAGCGCGCCGCCGACGACGAACAGCAGCTGCCAGGCGAACGGATTGAAATACCAGGTCTCGCCGGGCGGGTAGGCCGGCATCTCCAGCCCGAAGATCCGCGCCGCCGCGTAGATCGCGACCGACGGCACGATCGCCAGCGCCGGATGCACCCGAAGCGCCGCCAGCACGATCGGAAAGAACGCCAGCAACGCTATATAAAGCGGGAGAATATTGAGGAAGGTCGGCTGGAACTGCAGCATCAGCACCTGCACGATGGTCACCGCCGGCTCGTTGAGAAACCCGCCGACGCCGAGCTCGTCGGCGAACAGCGGGTTGTTGAATTTGAGGATCGTGTAGGCGACCTCGGCCGAGTAGATCAGGAACAGGCAGAGATGCGCCACATAGAGCTGCCAGACCCGGCGATAGACCCGTAGCGCGCCCATCACGAAGCCCTCGCGCACCATCGCCCTGCCATAGACCAGGGCCGCGGTGAAGCCCGAGATGAAGATGAACACCTCGGCCGCATCCGAGAACGCGACGGCGTGCAGGGTGACGTAGCGCAGCTTGTTGTCGGGAATATGGTCGATGAAGATGAACAGCAGCGACAGGCCGCGGAAGAAATCCAGCCGATAGTCGCGGGGCCCCTTGGCCGAGCCGGGGCGAGCTTCGATGGATTGTGACAACGGTTGCCTGCATGAGGAAGGAAGGAAGGCCAGGGCTCTGCCCTGGACCGGGCAAAGGGCTAGCCCTTTGCAAACCCACTACTCTCAATGGCCCTTGGCCAGCTTGGTTGCGGTTGTGAGAAAGGCCGCTTTCGCGGCCTTTTTCAGGAAATCAACGCTTCGAGAACTGGAAGCTTCTGCGCGCCTTGGCC
>JANXRT010000328.1 GCA_025356735.1 Acetobacteraceae bacterium
ATGCGTGCCGTATCACTTGTATAACAACAACTGGCGACAGCGGCTTTCAAGGCGTCTGTAGCGTCATTCTCAAGGAGCAACAATGGCATCAGTCACCATCAGCCAGGTGCAGAAATACTTTGGCTCGACCCACATCATCAAGGGCGTCTCGGTCGATATTGCCGACGGCGAATTTTGCGTTTTGGTCGGCCCGTCCGGCTGCGGTAAATCGACGCTCTTGCGGATGATCGCGGGCCTGGAAGAAATTTCCGGCGGCGAGATCAGCATCGGCGCGAAAGTCGTCAACAACATGCCGCCGAAAGAGCGCGACATCGCGATGGTGTTTCAGAACTACGCGCTGTATCCGCACATGACGGTGCGCGACAACATGGCGTTCTCGCTCATGTTGGCAAAAAAGGACAAGGCGTTTATCGAAGAGCGCGTCGGCAAGGCTTCCGCGATTCTCGGTCTCAATTCGTTGCTCGAACGCTATCCGCGTCAGCTCTCCGGCGGCCAGCGCCAACGTGTGGCGATGGGCCGCGCCATCGTGCGTGACCCGCAGGTGTTTTTGTTCGATGAGCCGCTGTCCAACCTCGACGCCAAGTTGCGGGTGCAGATGCGGGCCGAGATCAAGGAGCTGCACCAGCGCCTCAACACCACCATCGTCTATGTCACGCACGACCAGATCGAGGCGATGACCATGGCCGACAAGATCGTGGTGATGAACGGCGGCAACGTCGAGCAGATCGGCGCGCCGCTGGAGCTGTATGACCGGCCGGTCAATTTGTTCGTCGCCGGCTTCATCGGCTCGCCGGCGATGAACTTCCTGCGCGGCCGGGTTGGCAACGGCGTGTTCACGACCGATGACGGAATGTCGATGCCGGCGCCGCTGCACGGCGTCGATGGGCCGGCGGTATACGGCGTCCGGCCGGAGCACTTTTCATTGTGCGCCAACGGCGGCGCGGATGGCCTGCCCGTCACCGTTCAGGTCGTCGAGCCGACCGGGTCCGAGACGCAGGTGATCGCCAGGCTCGGCACCACGCCCATCCTGTGCGCGTTCCGTGAGCGCGTGACCGCGCGGCCAGGCGAAACCATCCGCATTGCCGCTGAGACGGCGCAGGTCCACCTGTTCGACGCCGAAACGGGACGACGCTACGACGCCTGAACAAACAAGAAATTTCCGGGGAGTAACAAAATGACGGACTTCAGCAGGCGCGACGCCCTGATCATCGGCGGTGCCGCGCTCGGCGCCGCCGCCATGCCCGGACGGGCGTTCGCCGCCGACGACGTGCCCGAGGCGAAGGTCCCGCCCCTCAACCTGAAAATCGAGAAGGACGCCACGTTGCGGGTGCTGCGTCCGGCGAAGTTCGTCGATCCGGACGAGGTCTTCTGGCGCGCCAACACCAAGAAATACACCGAGGCGACCGGCATTCCGGTGAAAGTGGATTTCGTCAGCTGGGAGGACATCCGGCCGCAGACCGCCGTCACGGCGAACACCGGCGCCGGGCCGGACATCGTCGTCGGCTTCTCCGCCGACCCGCAGATCTATGCCCCGAAGCTGATCGACCTCAGCGACCTCGCGGGCTATCTCGGCGCCAAATACGGCGGCTGGTTCCGGCTGGCCGAGATCTACGGCAAGAAATGGGGCACCGACAAGTGGATCTCGATCCCGGTCGGCGGCAGCACCGGGCCGATTGTTTATCGCAAGTCGTGGCTCAAGGAAGCCGGCTACGACAAGATACCCAACGACATGCCGGGCTTTTTGGAAATGAGCCAGAAGCTCAAGAAGACCGGCCACCCTGTCGGCTTCTCGCTCGGCCACGCGCTGGGCGATGCCAACGGCTACGCGACCTGGCTGCTGTGGACCCACGGCGCCTTTCTGGTCGATGACAAGGGCAAGATCGCGCTCGATTCGAAGGAAACCATCGACGCGCTGAAATATGCCACCGAGATGCAAAAGACGATGATCGACGGCACGCTGTCGTGGAACGATGCCGGCAACAACCAGGCTTTCCTCGCCGGGCAGATCAGCCTGACCGCCAACGGCATTTCGATCTACTACGCGGCGAAGAACTCGCAGGACCCGAAGATGCAGGCGATCGCCGCCGACATCGGCCATCAGACGCTGCCGTTCGGCCTGTCCAAGGCGCCGCCGCAATCGGCTACGGTGATGAACGCGATGGTGTTTAACCACAGCAAGTTCCCCAACGCGGCCAAGGACTACATCCGGTTCATGATGGAGGCGGACCAGTACGGGCCGTGGCTGTCGAACTGCCTCGGCTACTGGGCGCAGCCGCTGAAAGCCTATGCGAAGATGAAGTTCTGGGACGGCGATCCAGCCCTCGCACCTTTCCGCATCGGCATGGATACCGCCTACTACGACGGCTACAAGGGCCCGGTGACGCCGGCTTCCAGCGCGGTCAGCGCCAACTACACCGTGGTGGACATGTTCGCTTCGGTGGTGACGGGGAATGCGACGCCCGAGGCCGCGGCGAAGCAGGCGGCCAAGGCTGCGGAGCGGTATTACAAGGGGGGGGCTTAAGCAAGGAAGGTCGGGGCTCTGCCCCAAACCCCGCCGGGGTAGCGCCCCGGTGCGCCTCACTTAAGTAGGAGGTTCTAAGGGCTAGC